>NZ_JACETT010000021.1:0-84492 GCF_013912365.1 Thermoactinomyces intermedius | reverse complement strand
ATATTATATATTTTATAGTCTAATCGCCTAAAATATTTCAAAACAGGGTGTTAATAGAAAAATCGATGAGCTATTTAAAAGGAACTTCAAAATTTATATATTGTAATTTTCAAAATAACCGTTAAGATGGAGATGGGAATGTTTTCTTCCTGTTTTTGTTTTTACTAGTGTAGCATGAGCATTATTTTGTTTAACGATTGATCCCCGTCAAAGAGGTGGTGTCTCATTACAAACCATCAACCCGTTTTGATGTCGAGAAGAGAACGGCATCAACAAGAACGAATGCATCCAATGGTTCTGTTTCTTCTTTTTGGAACCGGTTTTACCAGAACTGCCTCTTTTATGAGCCTGCCATTTTTGGTGTTTTATTTAACCCATCACATTCATTTCACCCCGATGCAAGTCGGGATCATCCTCGGAGTGATGGGATTGGGTGCGGCATTAGGGGGATTTGTTGGCGGTTATTTGTCTGACTTGTTTGGTCGCGGGTTTATTATCGTCATTTCTTTGGCAGCCTGGACCTTTTGTTTTTTCGGGTTCGTGTTGGCACAAGAGTATGTCACGTTTATCCTGTTAAGCTTTTCCCACGGCTTGTGCCGCGCTTTTTTTGAACCCACTTCCCAAGCGTTAATGGCGGACTTAACCGTACAAAGAAAACGACTGAAAGTATTCAGTTACCGTTATATGGCCATCAATATCGGCATGGTGATCGGTCCTTTGCTGGGGACTTTTTTGTTCCAGTCGATCGGACCTTACACCTTTGTCCTTACCGGTTTGTTATATGCTTTTTACTCCCTAATGCAAATCGGATTTCTGCTCAAATACAAGAAGGAAATCCGACATTCCAGGGATGAAGGCAAGGTTCAGTTGTCCGAATGCTTGCATCTTATGAGAAAAGACCAAACATTGGGATACTACATCATAGGCAGTATGATCTTTTACGGCATTTATTCACAATTGGAAACAAGCTTGCCGATGTTTCTGACCAATGAAATCGTGAACGGGGAACGAATCTATTCCTTCTTGTTAATGATCAATGCAGCCATTGTCATCTTGTTCCAGCCCTTTATCACCAACTGGGCGGAACAGAGAAACCCGTTGAGCAGTATTTTGCTGGGGGTCCTGCTGTTTTCCGCGGGATATGCCTCGCTTTCGCTGGGAAACCAGGAATTGATTTTTATCAGCGGAACCATTTTATTCACCATCGGGGAGATTTTCATTTTCCCGGTAAGCAGCCAAATGATTGACCAGTTGAGCAATGACCGGTTTCGCGGTGCCTATTACGGAGCCGCCAATCTGGCACAGATCGGATTGAGTTGGGGGCCGTTGGTGGGCAGCTGGCTGTACAATCAAGTCGGGGCGCCGGTGATGTGGTGGATCATTGCGTTGATTGCCTTACATATTATTTGGTTCTATGCCATCGGCTATCGCAAATACATGAAAAAACAGGGCATCGGCGCCATGTTGATCATATACAAAGTGCTCAACGACTTAAAATTGATGCCCATCATCAAATTCTCGTTCAAAATCATTCCGCTCATCTCGATTCTGACCGGACTTTTGTTTTGGGCGACACAACACTATGGGGAAAAGCTGAGTTTTCTCCATCACTGGATGCTACCTAGTATGTAAGCAAAAAGGGAATGGCAAAAGCGGCCACGCTTGCTATTCCCTTTCTTTATATTTATTCCCGGATCTGTCCGGTTCCCCGGATCACATATTTGTAACTGGTGAGCTCTTTCAATCCCATGGGGCCCCGTGCATGCAATTTCTGGGTGGAAATCCCCATTTCGGCGCCGAATCCAAACTCAGCCCCGTCGGTAAAACGGGTGGAAGCATTGTGATACACGGCCGCCGCATCCACTTGTGTCAAAAAGGCATCCGCCGCTTTTTGATCTTCGGCAATGATGGCTTCGGAATGGCCCGTCCCAAACCGTTCAATGTGCCGGAGCGCTTCCCCGGTTCCCTGAACCACTTTCACAGCCAGGATCAAATCCAAAAACTCGGTGTCGTAATCTTCTTCTGCGGCCGGTTCGATCTTCAGCGAAGGTTCATCTTGCAAAATGCGGCAGGTTTGTTCACATCCTTTGACCTGCACTCCCCGGTCGGCCAACTCCCGGGCCAAAAAAGGCAAAAATTCCTCCGCAATGCTCTGATCAACCAAAAGGGTTTCCATGGCATTACAAACCGAAGGACGTTGGGTTTTGGCATTGACCACCACCGACCGGGCCATCATGAAATCCGCGGAAGCATGCACATAGATATGACAATTTCCCACACCGGTTTCAATGACCGGCACATGGGCATTTTGCACAACCCGTTGAATCAATCCGGCTCCCCCGCGCGGAATCACCAGGTCGACCGACTCTTTGTCCCGGATCAAATAATCAATCGTATCCCGCCCGGTCCGATCAATCAATTGAATGGAATCAACCGGAATCTTTGTTTCCGCCAGCCCTTCACACATGACCCGAACCAGCGCCTGATTGGAGAAGATCGCCTCTTTCCCTCCGCGAAGGACAATGGCATTGCCGGCTTTCAATGCCAGACCGGCGGCATCCACGGTGACATTGGGCCGTGATTCGTAAATGATGGCAATCACCCCGAACGGAACGCGCACTTTATCCACTTGCAATCCGTTCGGGCGGAGATGGGTTTCCATCACCTCGCCGACCGGGTCCTGGCTTTGGGCCAATACTTTCAGCCCCTCAATCATGTCGGCAAGGCGCTTTTCATTCAACAGCAGACGGTCCTGTTTCGCTTTGGACAAGCCGTTTTGGATGGCGGCTTCCAAATCTTTCTGGTTGGCTTCAAAAATCCGGTCCCGCATCTGCCACAATTTCTCGCCCATACGCATCAAAGCTTCGTTTTTTTCCCGGGCGGAAACCATTGTCAATTGCCGTGAAGCTTGTTTGGCTTTTCGTGTTTTCTTTTTCACCATGTCTTGCAAATCAACCGTCATCATAAGACTTTCTCCTCCTCCTTCAAAATCACCATCATATCCCGGTGAACCACTTCATGAATCCGTTCATTCCCCTGATCCCAAGCTTTTCGTTCCAGCAAGAGATTGAGATCGGCACTGGAAAAGCTGGAAATCCCTTTGCCGATGGAGCGGCCGGACAAATCGCAAATTTCCACGACGGCTCCTTCCAAAAAAGTTCCGCTGACACAGACCACTCCGCCCAACAGCAGGCTTTTGTTGAACCGGACCAGCGCCTCTTTTGCCCCGGAATCGACCGTGATTTTCCCCTTGACCCGGGTGCTGAACGCCAGCCATGATTTTTTGCTCGGCAAACGGCTGTGCGGATGGAAACAGGTTCCCACTTTTTCCCCTTGCACAATTTTTCTTAATGCATCCGGTTCTTTGCCGGACGCAATCACCACCTGCATTCCGGATCGGACCGCGATTTTGGCCGCAGTCATTTTGGTCCGCATTCCGCCGGTTCCCACGATGCTTCCGGAACCCCCGGCTATCTCTTCCAACTCCTTGGTGATGACATGCACTTCCTCAATTTTTTTGGCTTCGGGATCTTTGCGGGGATCTTTGGTATACAAGCCGTCAATGTCTGTCAACATCACCAAAAGGTCTGCCTGGGCCACAATGGCCACCAGACTGCTCAAAGTATCGTTATCCCCCACGCGAATTTCATCGACGGCCACCGAGTCATTTTCATTGACAATAGGAACAATCCCCTTTTTCAACAACGTTTCGATGGTATTGCGAATGTGAATAAACCGCTTCCGGTCCTCCAGGTCCAAGCGCGTGAGCAATAACTGGGCCACCGGAAAACCATGTTGTTGAAAGTATTTCTGGTACGTATCCATGAGTGCACTCTGGCCCACCGCGGCAGCCGCCTGCTTTTCCGGAATAGTGATCGAAGCCGGGGTCCATCCCAACCGTCCGATCCCGGCGGCAACCGCTCCGGACGACACAAGGATCACTTCCATTCCTTGCCGGATCAGGGCGGCAATTTGCCCGACCAACGGATTGATTTTTCTCTCTGACAAGACGCCGCCCGCTTCCGTCAGGCTGCTGGAGCCGACTTTCACCACAACACGCTTTTTTCCCATGCCTTCTTCCTCCCTCTAAACAAAAAAAGCCTTTCATCCCTGAAGGACGAAAGGCTATTTCGCGGTACCACCTTCATTGATGCGTCCCACACCATTCGTAAGACGCATCCCCTTTACTGGATAACGGCCATGCTCACCGAATCCGCTTTTCACGGATCGCTCCAGAGGCGGGACAATCCGGTTAAATGACGGGTTTTTCCAGCCGCGAAACCCGCTCTCTGTGCATCGCTCCGGATTGATTCACTCTGTCATCGCACTTTGATATGCAAGTTTTATACATTTATATACATGACATCCGGCCGGTTTGTCAATCTTTACTCCATTTCAATCAACAAGTCCCCTGTCTCGATGGCATCTCCATTTTTCACATGAATTTCCTTGACCACACCGTCAAACGGCGCCTGAATCGTCGTTTCCATCTTCATGGCCTCGGTGACGGCAAGGTGTTCTCCTTTCTTCACCTTGTCCCCTTTCTCGACCAAGATTTTCACCACATGCCCCGGCATCGTGGCGCCCACATGGCCTGTCACGTCCGGATCCGCTTTGCGGCGCGATTCGACCGTTGCTTTGGCTGACAAATCGCGAACGGTCACTTCACGCGGTTGCCCGTTTAATTCATAATACACCGTCCGTGTACCGTCCGGAGCCAACGGCCCGACCGTAATCAATTTGACAATCAAGGTTTTCCCCGTTTCAATCTCCACTTTGATCTCTTCCCCGTAACGGAGCCCGTAGAAGAACGTGGGCGTATCCAGTACGGAGAGATCCCCGAATTCTTTGGTTTTTTCTTCTTTGTCCAAGAACACCTTCGGATACATGATGTAACTCATCACATCGTACTCATTGACCGCCCGCCCGGTTTTTTCTTCCAGCTCTTTTTGGACTTGCCCGAAATCCACCGGCTCCAGTAACTCGCCCGGCCGGCAAGTGAAATATTCGCGTCCTTTTAAAATGATATCACGCAGTTTTTCCGGAAATCCCCCCGGCGGTTGACCCAAATAACCTTGGAAAAACTGAATGACCGATTCCGGGAAGTCATAACGGTGGCCTTTTTCATAAACATCCTGTTCCGACAGGTTGTTTTGCACCATAAACAGGGCCATGTCCCCGACCACTTTGGAAGAAGGAGTGACTTTGACAATGTCTCCAAACATTTTGTTTACCGTGGCATAAGCTTTTTTCACTTCATCCCAGCGATCGCCCAGACCGACCGCATTCGCCTGCTGGCGCAAGTTGGTGTATTGTCCGCCCGGCATTTCATGGACATACACTTCGGCGGTCGGTGATTTGATGTCACTTTCAAAGCCGGCATAATAAGCCCGCACATCTTCCCAGTAATCGGAAAGCTTTTGGATCTCCTGCAAATCCAATCCGGTTTCTCTCTTATCACCACGCAATGCGGCAACCAACCCATTCAGGCTGGGCTGTGAAGTAAATCCGGACATGGAACTGATGGCGGTATCCACAATGTCGACTCCGGCTTCATAAGCCTTGATCAGCGTCGACATCTGCACTCCGCTGGTATCATGCGTGTGCAAATGAATCGGAATGCCGATCTCTTCTTTTAAAGCTTTCACCAGCTGATAAGCCGCAAATGGTTTCAACAATCCGGCCATATCTTTTATCGCCAGGATTTGCGCCCCCGCTTTTTCCAACTCTTTGGCCAGCTCCACATAATATTTCAGCGTGTATTTGTTGCGGGACGGATCCGTGATATCCCCGGTGTAACAAATGGTCGCTTCGGCAATTTTTCCGGTTTCGCGCACGGCATCGATCGCCACCCGCATGCCTTCAATCCAGTTTAAGCTGTCAAAAATCCGGAAAACGTCAATGCCGCTCTTTGCAGCCAGTTGCACAAACTTCCGGATCACATTATCGGGATAATTGGTGTAACCCACCGCATTGGCGCCTCTGAACAGCATTTGAAACAAAATATTGGGAATCCGTTCACGAAGTAAGTGCAATCTTTCCCAAGGATCTTCATTTAAAAAGCGCATTGCCGTATCAAAAGTGGCTCCTCCCCACATCTCCAGCGAGAACAATCCCGGAGCCAGTTTTCCCGTCGCTTCAGCAATTTTTAATAAATCATAGGTGCGCATTCTGGTGGCAAACAAAGACTGATGGGCATCGCGAAAGGTCGTATCCGTCACTAAAAGGCGCTCGCTGTTTCGAATCCAGTCAATCAGCCCTTCGGCTCCCTGCTCGTCCAAAATTTGCTTCGTTCCGCGCGGATATTCCCGGTCATAAGGAACCACGGGCACACGTGGTTTGGGAAAGTTGGGCTTCTTGTCTTTGGGCAATCCCGGATAACCGTTGACGACCGTCTGACCGATATAATTCAACAGTTTGGTTCCACGGTCTCTCCGCTTTGGAAACTCAAACAATTCCGGTGTTGTGTCAATGAACGAAGTATCATACTTCCCGCTTAAAAACACCGGATGTTGCACCACATTTTCCATAAACGGAATATTGGTTTTCACTCCGCGGACCCGGAATTCCCTCAACGTGCGCAACATTTTTTGGGCCGCTTGTTCGTAAGTCATCGCCCAGGAAGAAACTTTCACCAACAATGAATCGTAGTGCGGTGTAATGACCGCCCCGGGATAAGCGTTACCGGAATCCAACCGGATGCCGAATCCGCCGCCCGAGCGGTACGCAAGCAATTTCCCCGTTTCCGGCAGGAAATCGCGCTCCGGGTCCTCGGTGGTCACACGGCATTGAATCGCATACCCGCGGGTGGTGATTTCCGACTGTGCCGGCACGCCCACTTCCGGATCGGTTAAAGCATATCCTTCCGCAATCCGGATTTGGGATTGCACGATGTCCACCCCGGTGATTAATTCCGTGATGGTGTGCTCCACCTGCACCCGCGGATTCACTTCGATGAAGTAAAACTTTTGATCACCGGTGACCAAAAATTCAACCGTTCCGGCGTTGATGTAACGGGCTTTTTTCATCAGATTCAAAGCCGCTTCACAAATCTGTTCGCGCAAATCCTCATCCAGCGACACACTCGGCGCCACTTCAATCACTTTTTGATGGCGGCGTTGGATGGAACAATCCCGGTCATACAGATGTACGACATTCCCGTAAGAGTCTGCCAAAATTTGCACTTCGATATGTTTAGGATTTTCCAAATATTTCTCGATATAAACCGCGGCATTGCCAAAAGCGGATTTCGCTTCGGACCGGGCCCGTTCGACCGCGTCTTTCAATTCCTCCGCCTTGCGGACAATCCGCATCCCGCGGCCGCCTCCACCGGAAGCTGCTTTGATGATGACCGGAAATCCGTGCTTTTCCGTAAACTCTTGCGCTTCTTTCAGTGACTGAATCGGATCAGGGGTACCAGGAATGACCGGAATCCCGGCTTTAACAGCCATTTCACGGGCTTCCACCTTATCGCCAAACATCTTGATATGCTCCGGGGACGGACCGATAAATACAATCCCCTCTTCTTTGCATCGTTTGGCAAATTCGGCATTTTCCGCCAAAAAGCCGTAACCGGGATGAATAGCATCCACATCATGGCGTTTTGCTACTTCCAAGATGGCATCAATATCCAAATACGCTTCAATCGGGCCTTTTCCCTCGCCGATCAGATAAGCTTCATCCGCTTTGTAACGATGAAGGGACAAGCTGTCCTGCTCGGTGTAAACAGCGACCGTGCGAATCCCCAGCTCGGTGCAAGCGCGAAAAATCCGGGTAGCAATTTCGCCACGATTGGCTACTAAAACTTTCGAAAAATGCTTCATACCTGTACTCCTTTCGCGAAAAAAGTCTAACCTCTCCATTACAAACATTATAATCTAAACAAATATATTTCTAAATATCTTACAAATATTAATGTAAGACAATTAGAATCTTATTAAATATTAATCGCTTTCAAAAAAGAAAACATTGTATAATAAAAAAGGGAGGATACTTTTATAAGCCACAGGCCGACCGATCCTTTTAAATATTCATTTGTTTTTATCAATATAACACATACAGGGGTGAAAAAATGACTTCTTCTTCCTTCCAATTTTTTCTCCATTCCCAAGTCCACATCGGTGCAGGGACTAGTTCCCGTTTGGCTGAATTCGTGTACGGACTGGGAGGAAAACGGGTGGTCCTTTTCACCGACAAAGGTTTGACCCGAGCCGGCGTCACGGAAAAAATCAAAAAGATCCTGGAGCAGACGGCAAAACCTGTTGAATTGGTCGGAATATTCGATGAAATCGAGCAAGACGCCAAAGGGGAAAAGATCAATCATGCGGCCGAATTTTTCCGGGACCGCCAAGCGAATGCACTCATCGCTTTGGGAGGCGGGAGTGTCCTGGATACCGTCAAAGGAGTCAAATGGCTTTTGCATTTGGGGAAACAGGAGATTCACGAAGTCCTTCAACCGGCTGTAAAAATAACCCCGCCGAAAGCAAAACCCGTTCCGGTTCCGCATATTGCCATCCCGACCACGGCCGGCACGGGTTCCGAAGTCTCTCCGGTGGCTGTCATCTTTCATGAGAAATATCAGAAAAAAGCCAATCTGTTTCATCCCTATATCGCTGCCGATATTGCGATTCTCGATCCGGAGCTGACTGTCAGTTTGCCGCCCAAAATGACGGCTGCAACCGGAATGGATGCACTCACCCATGCCGTGGAAGCCTTTTTTTCACCGACCGCTCATCCGTACACGGATGCGTTCGCCATCCAATCCATGCAAATGATTTTAAAACACCTTCCGGTGGCGGTGGAAAAAGGAGACCATCTCGAAGCCCGTGAACAAATGCTGATTGCCAGTTCATTGGCCATTATCGCTTTTTGTTACACGTTGACAGCCATTCCCGTTCACAATTTGTCCCATGCCCTCGGCGCCCGGTTCGGGATTCCGCACGGGCTGGCCAATGCGGTCTTGTTGCCTGTTGTCATGGAAGCCCTTCCCGCATTCTATCAGCCGCGAATCGAATCATTTTCCAAAATCATCGGCGTTCCACCGACGCTTGATGACGTCACCGGGTTCCTGAGAGAATTCCGAAAAGGCGTGGGATTGCCGGATACATTTGCTGATTGGCATTTCACCCCTGAACTCGGGCAGGAATTGGTTTCGCTGGTAAAACAGGATCCGGCAGGGATTTATCCGATTCCTGATGAGATCATCTTAAGGATCGTTCGTGAAGTTTTTGACCAACCCATCAACGCTTGAAATGCAAAGGAGGTAATGCGACACATGCGCAAGGAATTCCAGTCAACCCGTCCGGGAGGTCTCCAGATTGATTCATTTCCTTATCAGCTTTATCAAAAAGCCAAACGTGCCGGTACATGGAACCCGGGGTCCATCGACTTTTCGAAGGACAAAAAAGATTGGGAACGGATGACCGAACAACAAAGAGAAGAAATCCGGGCACGGTCTTCCAGTTTTTTGGCCGGAGAAGAGGCGGTCACCGTTGATTTGCTGCCTCTGATCATGGTCATCGCCAAAGAAGGGCGCCTGGAAGAGGAAATGTATCTGACGACATTTTTATTCGATGAAGCCAAACATACGGAATTTTTCCGGCTGTTTCTCAATGAAATCGGGGAAACCGGTGATCTTTCCCGGTACCATTCCCCTGCATACCGCAAAATTTTCAACGAAATGCTTCCGGAATCCATGAACCGCTTGTTGCATGATGCTTCACCCGAAGCGATCGTGGATGCCGCCACCACTTACAACATGTTTGTGGAAGGCGTGTTGGCGGAAACCGGTTACGCCAGTTTCCATGAAGGGCTGGACAAATCCGGTCTGATGCCGGGGTTGATGGAAGGAATCGGTTATTTGAAATTGGACGAATCGCGCCATATCAGCTATGGCACCTATCTCTTGCAACGGTTGATTCACGAAAAACCTTCCCTGTTTGACCGGTTCGTCAAAAAAATGGAAGAACTGGCGCCATACGGGATGGAAATTGTATCCCGCTATCAGGAAGGAATCAGCCCGCTGGGAGTGGATATGAAAAAAATCCGGCGCTTTGCCGAAAAACAAATCAACGTCCGGATCGAGATATTGTCCCGGGCCAAAAACGGCACATTCGATCCCACCTCTCCGGATGCCCTCTCTGCTGACGGGTTGTAACAAGAAACCACACCTTTTTAAGGTGTGGTTTTTCTCTCATTTCAACGTATCTTCTCCGTCCGGATGATACTCTTTTTCACTTTTGGCCACCACCAATGTGGCAATCCCGTTTCCGATCATATTGACAATGGCCCGTGCTTCAGACATGAACCGGTCCACTCCCAACAACAGCGCCAAGCCTTCCATGGGAATCACTTGCATGGCGCTCAGGGTGGAAGCCAAAACAATGAACCCTCCCCCGGTTACGGTGGCGGCCCCTTTGGATGTCAACATCAAAATGGCCAGGATGGTCAGCTCCTGGGTCAGGGTCAAATCCACTCCGCTGACCTGTGCCAAAAACACAACCGCCATGGTCAAATAAATGCTGGTTCCGTCCAAATTAAAGGAATAGCCGGTCGGAATGACCAAGCCGACCACTGATTTCGAACACCCTGCCTTCTCCATTTTTTTCATCATTTGCGGCAAGACCGATTCCGACGAAGAGGTGCCGAGCACAATCAGCAACTCTTCCTTGATATATTTTAAATATTTCAGGAGACTGAAACCGTACATTTTGCAAATCAAATTCAGGATCACAAACACAAACAAAAACATGGTTGCATAAACCGACAACATCAATTTTCCAAGCGGAATCAACGTCGCCAAACCATAATTTCCGATGGTGAAAGCCATCGCCCCGAATGCCCCCGCCGGAGCCGCTTTCATCACGATGTTCACGATTTTAAAGAATACGTTGGAAATCCGGTCAAACAAATCAATCACAGGCTTTCCCGGCTCTCCCAGCAAAACGAGGGCAAACCCGAACAAAACCGCAAAGAAAACAACTTGCAAGATATCCCCCTTCGCGAAAGCTTCCACTGCATTGGACGGAATGATATGAATGATGAAATCGGATAACTTCATTTTTTCCCCTTCGTGGGCGTATTCACTCACTTGGTCGCTTTCAGCTTGGGTTGCATGAATGTTCACTCCTTCACCGGGTTCCACCCAATTGGCAACAATCAGTCCGATCGCCAAAGCAAACGTGGTAACGATTTCAAAATAGATCAGCGCTTTTCCCCCGACCCTGCCCACTTTTTTCATGTCTCCCATTTTGGCAATGCCAAGTACGATGGTAAAAAATATTAACGGGGCAATCACCATTTTTACCATGTTGATAAACATTTCTCCCAATGGTTTCATCATTTTGGCAACATCCGGAACAAAGACCCCCAGCAAGATCCCTGCGAAAATGGCCGACAGAACTTGAAAAGTCATATTTTTCAACAATTTATTCATCCGGTACACCTCCACGACCCACGGTCTGAACAATTGCTCCATCCTTCCATCCGAAGCCTTGTCCAATAGATCTCTTTTCTCTTTCAATATTTTAAAATATTTTATTATAAAAGATCATATATATGCAAAATAGATATGATTATTTCTATTCAGAATATCTCCCGGATATGATCAACAGAATTAAAGAAGGAGGAATGCATCCTCCTTCCCTTTCTTTAAGTCAATTTGTTCAATTGAATTTCGTCGGCTCCTTTTCTCACCGCCTCGAGAACGGCTTCCGTGATTTTCGATTCATACGCTGTGTCACAGATCACTTTTCCATTCACCGTAATGCGGTACATCGGTTTTGGTTCCGTTTTTTTCTTTTCCAAACCGTAAATGCGGGCAACCCCTTCCACAATGGATTGGGCCAAACCATCGATAAACTTGCCGTCTTTTAATAATTGATTTTCCCTTTCATTGGTGATAAAAAGATTTTCAATCAATATGGCCGGCATCTTTGTATTGCGAAGCACCGCAAAGTTTGCTTGCTTTTTGCCCCGGTCTTTGATTTGGTATCGGGATAAATAATTGGTGATAGTCGAATGAAGTTGATTTTGATGATTCTTGGTTTTGGATGCGGCGTCCGGGTGAATATACGTTTCGAATCCCTCTGCTTGCGAAGAGCTGGCCGAATTGATATGAATCGACAAAAAGAGATCACAGTTTCTTGCATTGGCAAAATCGGCCCGCTCATTCAAATCCAGATAACGGTCATCCCAACGGGTCAGGGAAACTGTAACCCCTTTATACTCCCCAAAATAATCATTCATTTTTTTGGAAATTTGAAGAACCACATCTTTTTCCGCCAATCCATGGGCACTGGCCCCCGGGTCTTTCCCGCCGTGCCCCGGGTCAATCACAACATACACGCTCATCGGCATCCCCCCTGAAACAGATTGACAGACGCAACATTCAGATAATTCATTCTCCATTAGAATTAATTCTTCACAACAAAAAATAAACCCTGCTGCTCCGGTTGAAATCTGTCAATCTTAAATTCTATCATTATCATTTTATGATATTCTTTCTTCCGATTTCTTCCACTTAGAACCGCCCGGAAATAAAAAAAGTGATGAACAACCACCGGGTCATTCATCACTTTTTGGATTAATCTTCATCTTCGAAGAAATCTTCCAATTCTTCCAATGCATCATCATCGTCGTCGTCATCATCGTCGTCATCCATCAATTCATCAATCACTTCATTCATGATCATCCCGCCGATCATGCCGGCTGCAAAGCCGCCAATGGCTCCGGCCAATCCGGAAGAACCATGGCTGTGGCCGTGGCTGTGTTCATGGTAAACCGGTTCATGAGAAAAGCTTCCATGATATCCGCCTTGCGCCTCCGCCATTTCGCTCAAAATTTGCTGCAGCCGCCCGACCAACTCAGACTCCGGCTCCAATTCTTCATTGGAAATGAAAACTTCCCGTTTGACCTCTTGTTTGCCTCCAAAAGAAGAGTAAAATTCCAGTTCCAGCAACAACCGGATTCCGTCCGGCTGAACGGCGGCGACAAACTCCAATTCTTCCGCTTGCCCCTGCAAGAAACCGGTCGGGAAAAGTTCAAATTCCTGCACCCGTCCGTTAAACTCCCTGGAGTCATGCTTTTCCCTGAAACCCAATTGGCCCAAAGCGTCAAGCACTTTTTGCAATGGCGCGGGACAAAGGATTTCTATGTAATCGCGATCCTTTTGATCCACCCCGCCGGCAATATCCAAATCGGTGTGAAAATAATAGGTGACGTAGTTTCCTGAAATCAAAAGGTCATAAGGCAATTGGTATGCAAACGGAAATTCCCTGGTTTCGCCGGGGCGGATGGTAAATGATTCATAAAAGGGAATCGATGTGATGGTATGAACATGATCCGTATCCCCGTGCCGGATGATGACTTCCAGCTTCACATCAATCTTGTTGATCTTTTGTTCAACCTCGCCGCCATGAATGAGCAATTTTCCTTCCACGGTGTCCCCCAATTGGAACCGGCTCTGATCCAACACCAAATCCACTTTGGCCGCCCCTTTGCCAAACCGGGCCATCAGATCCTTCAACACGTTTCATCACCTTCCCATCAATTCATGATAATGATCCCAGCATTCTTTCACCTGACTGCGTTTACGCTTGTCTTTCATCGCATCCTGTTCGGAATAATAATAAATGATATTGTCCGGTTTGATGTCTTTCACCGCTTTGCATCCGATCGGGTGATAAACATCGCTGTTTTTGCTTGCAACAAAAATATTGGTTTCATCCTGCAAAGATTCCACCTTAAATCCGTTTTTCTGAACATACTGATCCCATTGCCAAATGCCGGCTTTCTTGCTTTCCGCCTCTTTTTGCGCCTGATTCAGATCTTCCAGATACTTGGCTTTCGGATCATCCACATAGGCGACCCGGGCCAAACCGTTTTTCACCAACTCTTCCTGCAACAGTTTCCCGTCCACATGGACATAGGCGAGGAAACGTCCGTATTTGTCTCTTTTGTTCTCTTCTTTTTCCAGCTCAATTTTCTTGGCTTTTTCGATCAATTGTTTGGTAAACGCTTTGGCTTCCTCCCCGAGCGGTTGTTTTCCCAGCTGAGGATGATTGGTTTCCGGCGTATCCACCAACAGCAGCCGGACGGTTTCCTCTTTATTCTTCAACTTGATTTTTATCGTGTCCCCGTCAATCACGGTGACGGATTGTTTGGGCACTTCCACTTTCTCATCGTTTCCACAGCCGGCAGCCATGAGCAACGCAACCAACAAACCCCAAATTGACAGCTTTCTGAAACTCCTCACCATTCCTACTCCTTTTTTCATAATCGATCTGTATATATTTCCATTTGTACTTCTTTTCTAAATTACCACACCCCTGATTAAAAATCAAATTCGGTAAAGAAAATTTAAATCCACTTTTTAATGACCGGATATTGAAACGGACGGTTTTGCACTGCACGAATAATGCCCGTCAACGGAACAAAAAAAGCCGCCAGGCCGAAAACCACGATGAACGGAAACCCGATCAGAATCCATAATAAATTGGTGGAAATCCATAACAGAGACAAAACGGAACCGTGAAAAACCAATGCTTGCAAAGCCAATCTTTTTAATTCCCGGTCGTGTCCAAACAAAAACACAATCAATGGCACCAAAACCGGAGCAAACCAGATGCTCGCATGAAGCAACACCCGGATCCACTTCTCATCCATTTCATCACCCCGCCTTAAATGGGCCAGCCGTTTTGGACGGCCTCTTTGTTTCTCTTTAAAATCAAATTTCTTTTTTATTTTACCGAATATGATAACCAAATTCGAAACCCACGACTGGTTACTGAAAAATTATAATATTATTTACAAATTGATAAAAATATGTACAATCGATGTTAGGAGTCACGTTCCCGATTGGGGGGAAGCAGCATGCACTCAAAAAAAGACCAGCTCGTCACAGTGATTTGCCACAAATGTAAAACCGAAGTGTGCAAAGCACTTCCCGGCAGCATGGTCCGCTGCCCCAAATGCAAAACCTGGTCCACTGCCGATCTCTCTTACTGATTCTGAAATACGGACAGATATTGATTGCTGCCATCGCTGTGGAAATATCGCAGCGGCACTTGCAAAGTACCGTTTTCAGCAACATCACATAAGAGATCCATTCTGAACATCGAAGACAACCATCTCTGTATGGACGGACAACTCACATAGATCACATTCTCAACACCCTTTTTTCTTCTCTCAAAAAGAGACACCGTGCTGGTGTCTCTTTTTATCATATGTTTTTCACGTCTGAAGGTGCACCCGGCTCCCGCAACATTTGTGCGGTTTCATGGAGTTCACACATTCTTATGAAAAGACTGATCATGAACCAGCCGGTGTTTTTCTTTGGCTTTGACGATTGCAAACAACAAAGGCACCAACAGCGCATTCAGCAAAGTCAGCCCACCGCAAACGAGAATGGCAACATTCATGTGATAACTGTACAGCCATCCTCCCACCGATCCCCCGAGTGCATCTCCGACGAAAAAAGCGGATTGGGACAGGCCAAAAAACAGACCGACGACGTTTGCGGGAAACATCTCCAATTGAATCAGCTGTTCCGTAATGACGGAAACAGATAAAAAAACGGATCGTAAAACCAAAATGGCAATGACCACAAGGGGCGGGAATTTCACCATCAAAAGCAAAACCACCACACCAGTCAAAATTTGGGATCCGGTAAACAACAGGACTTTTCTGTGATGGATTTTTTCTCCACTAATAAAAGGAGAGACGATCACCCAAACCAACGTGATCACCGCCATGAGGACCCCGACACTGGTAATGGAGAATCCGCTGTTTTTAATGATCACCGGCAAAAAAGGGGTCAACATACTGGTGATCAAACCGCTGATGACCCCCAGCAGGACCACCCCCGCAGACAAAAAAGCATGGGCCCGCCAACGCCACCGGATAGGAAAAGGAGGGAATGCCTAACCAAGCGGCAATAAACCCGACCGACACCTCCCCAAAGCGGCCCCGAAAGCGAATTGAAAAAATTTTCTATAATCTAACAGGTCGATCAACCCCAGAGCTAATGGTACCAGTCAATAAGAGGTTTGAGGTACCGGATAGCGTAATTTGACTCTTCTATACCAAACGACACAACAACTAATTCTTCATAACCATAAATCGATGGTGATATCCTGAAAGACATCTTCTTCTAATAATCCCCAATAATCCTCTAAGCCTTTTAAGTTCTAACCATTGCAAAAGAGTAAAAGTTGATTATGGGTTTCAATGAACAGTCAAATCACAAACTTCTTTAATCCACTTTTCAGTGGGATCCTCTTCATCCAAGTCTCTTACTCCTTCTGATCCCAAATCGTTACCCGAAAGACCATATTTCAGCAACTTCGTGGCATATCTTACCCGCCAGGAAAATTGTTATTTCACATCCAAGGTTAACACCTTTTGAATTCCTTTCCATGTGAAGTGATCCATGGTGTTAGGGTTGTCCCTGTAAACGGAATCACAATGCTTTAAATGGGAACATTATTCATTTACATATATGGTAACGCCCCCAAAAACCGAAACCGATTTGTTTCTTTTACGGTTCCATCATAGGCAAAGTTATAAAGTAAAATAACTGAATTCACTTCTTGATCCAGATACTCACCGCAAATCCCGATAAATCCAGGAATTATCTTTTCATCATATGAAAACCCCTTAAGAATAACTCTCAAATCATTTGATGGTTCATTGTAAAACTCCACTTCTAAAAAATCTTCATCGTAATATTCAATGCTAAAATCCTTTTCAAATTGCGAATTAACCCAATCCCCGTCCTCTGTATAACTTTGCATCACATAGCTTTCCAGCTCTTCAAACGAACTTACGTCACCAATGAACATGGATACATATCCTTTTTTCTCCAAAAAATTTTCCTCCTCAATTTTTATCTTTCCCGCTGAAGATGATGGGTTTGTGAAATCCAAACGCTAAGATATAAAAGAACCAAAAAAGGGCGATATAGCTCTTTATCGCCCAACAAAATCCTCTTTCCGGATCAGAGCATTTACATTAAAGTCCGTTTGAAATCCTCATCCATCTCAAATGCTTCTTTCAATATTTCTCTTAAATCATCATAATTGCGGAATCCGGCTGCTCTGAAACGTTCGTCTGTACCATCCAATAACTGCTTTAACCAGTCCCATGGATCACCAATCAGAAACTCCCCATCCTTCCAGACTGAGGTGGCATCCCAGCCGGCTTGAATTGCTTGTGAGTTTGCTTTGATATGGAGCCGCTTTGATTAACAAGCGGAGAGTGTGTCAAAACAGACACCCAACTCCGCTCTCCATCCGACGTTCATCGAACTGAGGCACACGAGTTTTTGAGAATTCGGCTTGGGAAGCCCGCCGTCATTCGTTGTTCACTGATAATCCCCGGACACGCGATAAGCCTTTTTTTCGCATAATCCCTTTGTCTAAGATAAATCACTCCCAAAACTTCCGGTCCAGGCTCCGGTACTGGATCGCTTCGGCAATATGGGCAGGCCCGATGTTTTCTTCTCCTGCCAAGTCGGCAATGGTGCGGGCCACCTTGAGGATACGGTCATGTGCCCGGGCACTCAAACCGAGGGTTTCAAAAGCCTGCTTCATCAGTTGGAGCGACGCCGGATCCAACTTGCAGTATTTACGGATATCGGCTGTACTCAGGTGCTGTTGGTTTTCGTTTCGCTTCCCCGGAAACGTTCCTGCTGTCTTTTTCGCGCCTGGTTTACCCGTTTTCGGATGGAAGCGGAGGACTCCCCTCTTTCCCCTTCGCTCAATGTTTTAAAATCCACTTTGGGCACCTCGATGTGGATGTCGATCCGATCCAGCAAGGGACCGGAAATTTTGGACCGATACCGTTGCACTTGGTGCGGGGTGCAGGTGCAACTGCGATCCTCTTCATATCCAAAAAAACCGCATGGACAAGCATGCAGTGAACAATTGGGGAATGGCCATCCACCGAGAAATGAAACTCAATGTCACCCGAAGTGAGTTTTACGATCCCACCCTCTCTACACCTGCGGCACGGATCCGGAACACACGCCTAAGTCGAAACATGACGATCAAAGAATTGGCCGAACTGTCTGGGTTGACTTGTGAAGCGATCAGCAACATTGAAACGAATAAACACACACCAAAGATGCCCACATTCAGAGCACTTGCCAAATCCCTCAAGGTGCCTATCTCATATTTGGGATGCTTTGAAATCCTTCCCGAACAAACTTTGGGCCAAAAAATTAAAAAAGCACGGTTATTCCATGGGTACAACCGGGAGGAATTTGCAAAACGAGTTGGCGTCAATGTAAGAACACTCCGGTTGTGGGAACAGGATAAAGTGAAGCCAACTGGTGGGAATAAAGACACATTGAATCGATACATGAACATATTAAAAAGCAGCCCAAAAACATGATGGGCTGCTTTCATTTATGTGAAGGTACTTCAATGCCTCATAGGTAATCCATAAACCCCTAAACTCTACGAAAACTCTATGTCTTTCTCTTTACCCTTTTTGATTAAAAAATAAAATGGAGATCGGTATTACATCTCACTCATCCAAATAGGCTCCACAAAAAATTAAACAAGAGTGCTCCTCCAAATATTACAACAACAATAAAAACAACTACAATGATCCAATACATTTCTCCAAAATTTATTCAAGGTTGATCCTCCTTATATTGGATCAATCAACTGAAACCAAGCAATCCCATTAATATTTTAAAACATTTTAATCTCTTCTTTTGCCAATCTTTCATTCGTCACTGGCGGTTTCAATACCTCATAGGTAGTTCATAAACGAACAGGCTATTCAATACGTGATTGGCTTGATCGAAAAGTTTCAATACCTTATAGGTAGTTTATAAACCCCTAAACTCCTCATAAACACTGCGTTTTTATTTTACCTCTTTTGACTCCAAAATTAAAGCAAATCTGAAAATACTTGATAACCCTGAAAAGTAATTGTCGTCGATCCCCAGGGATTTTTGCACAACTGGAGGTCGACGACTTATTTAAATTACCGAAACTACTACTTTCTTGAGGTTTTAATAAGCTAAGTTTCGACAGTAAAGAATTACTATTGTTCCTTTTGAATTTCCTGAATCGAATTTTAAATGTCATAAATTTTTTATGGCTGATTTAGGCTAATATATTGAAAAAGTAAATTGAATTCACCTATAATTCCAAAAGATGATGCAGAAAAGAGTCGAGATGTTATGGGACAGTATTGGCTTCGGCCATCCCTGTCTTTTTTTCTTAAAAATCACATAATAAGGAGGAGAATGAGCTTAGGGAGGCGAAACAAACATCGCATGTTCCCAAGCGAAACTTATGCGTCAATTCCAACGAATTTTCATCATCGTGTTGATCGCTTGTGTGGGATTGGGCATTTTTGGACCTGGAACGGTTCATGCCACAGGTGGCTTTGACGTGCCGGAAGTGAATGACCAATTCAACCAGTTCGAGCAAAGCCCGCCTCCGAAGCAGGATCTGCCAGCCCCGCCATCGGTTGAGGAAGAGAAAGGATTCTTGGATCAGGTCACCCAGCCGTTCAAAAGCGCATGGGAGTGGACGGCGGACAAGGTCTCCGGTGCATGGGAATGGACCAAAGAAAAAGCGTCCGCCCTGTGGGATTGGTTTATTGGCGTATTGTCCAAAATCACCGAAGTAGTCGTTGATGCCCTCGCCGCCGCTTGGGATTGGATCAAAGCGAATTACAAAAAAATCATTGTGCTGCTATTAATCATAGTATTGGCTGTTTTTGCCGTTTGGTTAATTGCAACAGCATCTGCCTTAATTGCAGCCGGATCAACACTCACCATTTTGTCTTTTACGATCTCCCCCCAAATTCTATCCTTCGTTGGTTATGGAATATTACTTGGTGGGGGTTTTGGCGGATTCACATCATGGCTTTCGGGCAATGAATTTATGAGCATGGAGATGCTGACCGATACATTGTTTGGATGCATTGCCGGAGGAATCGGGGGACTTTTTGGAGAGCTGATCGGCGGTGCCCGTTTCGTAACTTGGCTCGGCAGCAAAATCCCGTGGCTGCCTACTGCAGTTAAAGGATCAGTAGGCGCGGGAGTTGAGCAAAGCGTATTTGATTTTTTTAAAACAGGGAAAATCAACGTCAAAAATACGTTAATCGCAATTGGTGTCGGCGGGCTGCTTTCATACGGAGGATGGCTCTTCTCAAATAACTTTGATTCGATTGTGACCAGCATTAACAAAATTGATTTTCCGACCGTCAAGATGCATGTCTTGGCATCCGCGGATAGCAATCTGCCGATCCCTTCGATAGAAATTGGCCATACCAAGATAGAAGATACTAAGTTTGGCGCTTGGTTACAGAAGTTTTCAAACAATGTATCTCGGACAGATAATATAATTACAGATGGAAGTCACATCAATCCTAATGGAACATTACGACCAAACATTCGATATCGAACAGGTGAATATGATTATATATATGAAACCGATGATTTAGGTAGGATTATTGAATTTAATGCAGATGACTTAAGGCTAACTCAACGTACGGAACGACTGCCACATAATCAAAATACACCAGGTAAACTGCCTACAGACCATGCCGGACACTTAGCTGGTGATAGATTTGGAGGTTCGCCAGAGTTAGATAATCTTGTATCTATGTCTAGGAGTGCGAACTTGAGTGTGTACAAGAGGCTGGAGAACCGCTGGGCCAGAGCACTAGAAAATGGCCAACAAGTTTCTGTAAGAGTTAGAATTAATTATGACGGAAATAATATGAGGCCGAGTAGTTTTGATGTACAGTATACAATTGATGGCGTCGGATTTGAGCAACATATTCCAAATTAGGGGTGAAAGCCATGAAAAAAGGTTTTGAAGATGTTCTTGCAGAGTTACAAGCTGAAATGGTGGCGATCTGTTTAGAGTATGTCAATAACAGAGCGGATGATATCTATATTTACTGTTCTTGTGAATTATCGTATTCATTTAACGTGTTCTATAAAATTAACGGCAAGGTTGTTCATAAAAACCAACTAAACGAGGTATTAGAAGATAAAATTTATGATGTTTCAAAAGAAAAACAGTGGAGTATGCTACACAAAGGAGTTGAAATATTAAAGCAAATTCATAATAAATGTAAAGAATTTAATCGGGAAATGCCTACCGAAATAAAAATGCATTACAAGGTAAAAGAGAACAAACTACGAGCAACATATAAGTATGATTTAGTCTGGTCTAATGACGATATGCTTTTACCAGATGATATTTTTCTTTCTTGGTTTGAAGAAGTGCGTCAAGAAAATAATGCAGGTCATTGATACAAGCATTATTTTTTGCTTTGATTTTCGTAACGACAATCAAGTCCGAAATCGCATGTAAATTACCTCGGTCAGAAAAGTCGACGCTTATTCGATGCGTGTGACTTTGGGTCGGGGTTTTTCTTTAGCTTTCCCCCATTCCAGTTATTCGGCCATGTAACGATACTTTTTTCATCTGCCCACTATTCTCCGATGAGATGCTTCGTTTCTGTCTTGTGAATGTTTGTTCGAGCAAATAAAAAAGGTCCATTCCATTAGGCCCCAGAGAATCTACCGATGCATCAAGCTGATTTCACCCGGTTTTATGAAATGACAACAGCTTGACCAATTATCCGGTCACTTGATATCTGTCATGCGGGTTATTCTATGCTTCTTCGATACTAAACTCATACTGTCTCCTCTTTGATATAAAGCTTTAAAAAAGAGCGATATAGCTCTTTATCACCCAACAAAATCCTCTTTCCGGATCAGAGCATTTACATTAAAGTCCGTTTGAAATCCTCATCCATCTCAAATGCTTCTTTCAATATTTCCCTTAAATCATCTTAATTGCGGAATCCGGCTGCTCTGAAACGTTCGTCTGTACCATCCAATAACTGCTTTAACCTAGTCCCATGGATCACCAATCAGCAACTCCCCATCCATTCGGACCACCGGATAAATTCCAAAAGAGCATAGCTGAGAGAAATATTGAATTTAAATTGAAAAGGAGGGTATTCCTCCACAATTTGAAAGAAATTTTCCCTTTTATCGTTACGGGCCGGATAACCCAATTCATTATCATAATCAAATTCTTCGTCAAAGTCATATTTCGCAGACATATTTTTGTACCTGTTAATAAAATCAATCTTCTCCAATGCTGCCCTGATCTCCGGTGCCAATTGCATTTCTGGTGGTATCTGCATGATTCATTCCTCTCTGCTTTATTTCCATGCCATATTTATATTGGCCAAATCCATCAAACCACTTTTGTGTTCTTGGATGGTAGAGCAGGATTTTTATGATGTTGCAACATGAGGTGGCACCCCAGCCGGCTTAAATTGTTTGAGAGTTTATTTTGATATGAAGGCGTTTGGATTCAGAGAACGTCACTCCCAAAACTTCCGGTCCAGGCTCCGGTACTGGATTGCTTCGGCAATATGGGCGGGCCCGATGTTTTCTTCTCCTGCCAAGTCGGCGATGGTGCGGGCCACCTTGAGGATGCGGTCATGGGCCCGGGCACTCAACCCGAGGGTTTCAAAAGCCTGCTTCATCAGTCGGAGCGACGCCGGATCCAACTTGCAGTATTTACGGATATCGGCTGTGCTCATGGTGCTGTTGGTTTTCGTTTCACTTCCCCGGAAACGTTCCTGCTGCCTCTTTCGCGCCTGGTTCACCCGTTTTCGGATGGAAGCGGAGGATTCCCCTCTTTCCCCTTCGCTCAATGTTTGAAAATCCACTTTCGGCACCTCGATGTGGATGTCAATGCGATCCAGCAAAGGGCCGGAAATCTTGGACCGGTACCGTTGCACTTGGTGCGGGGTGCAGGTGCAACTGCGATCCTCTTCATAACCAAAAAAACCGCATGGACAAGCGTGCAATTAACAATTGGGGAATGGAAATCCAACGCAAGATGAAACTCAATGTACCCGAAGCGAGTTCTACGATCCCTCCCTCTCTACTCCAGCGGCTCGGATCAGGAACACACGACTAAGTCAAAATATGACCATCAAAGAATTAGCCGAACTATCCGGCTTAACTTACGAAACGATCAGCAACATTGCACACGCCAAAAATACCCACATTCAGAGCGCTTGCTAAAACTCTAAAGGTGCCTATCTCATATTCGGGATGCTTTGAAACCCTTTCCGAAAAAACTTTGAGCCAAAAAATTAGAAAAGCAAGGTTATTCTATGGGTATAACAGAGCGGAGTTTGCTAATGATTGGTATCAATGTCAAAACACTCCGCGTGTGGGAACTGGACAAAGTAAAACCTAATGGGAAAAATAAGGATACTTAGAATAAGTATTTGAAAATAGTAAAAAGCAGCCTGAAAACATAATGGACTACTTTTTAATGTAAGTAAACTTTTCCCTAATCAAAGATGACCTTTTTCTTTTAGTTCTTCTCTAATATTCTTAAACATTTTGTAAATATAATCACCCCATCTACGATCCGAGCTAGCTACAATCTCTGAAAATGGCGATACAATAACATTTCCAGGCATTCTTATAATTGGCATACTGTAAAAAACAGCCTGAGGATCATCCAAATTGACATCCCATATCGCTTTTAAATGTTTTATATATACTTCTCCTACATATCGTAACATTCCATCAAGAATTTCTGCTTTCTCTCTTTTAACAAGTGAATCCGGTGAGGGATGCCGTTCAAGAATCCATTTTTCAAGTCGAATTAATGATTCAGGCGAATAATCAAGTTCTAGGTAGGTAAGCTCATTAGTAAAATCTTCGAGGACATCTGAAGCAAAGAAAAGCCATTCTTCAAACTGATCCCTTGAATGAAAAAATTTAGTCCTTCTCATAATTAAACCACCTACTCTTCAAATTTAACTTTTATGCCATTTTTTTCTAGTTCTTTAATTAATGGTTCACTTGCGTCTGCTCTTTCAAATACCCAAGTAATATCCCATCCTTTTTGAACTAAGTATGTATCTTTTGCAATCTCTTCCCTTATTCTCTCACTACGAGAAAAATATGCAACGCCTTCTTTCTTAGTGGACGTTTTATGTTCAATCGCTTTTTTTAATTCTTCATTTGCAATATCTAAAATTCGGCGACCATAAGGAGTTTCTATCGATACTTGAGTTATTCCTTCCCAATCAAGTTTTTTTCTATACTCATCAACCATTTGATGAGATTTATTTGCTTTTCCCATATTACCTTCATAAACTTTACTCCACTGCTCGTAGGTATATTTACCGCCTCTGGCTTGATATTCTTTCCATCTTTGTGCTTTATGTTCAGGACTTCCTGGTACCAGATCATTTTTTGTAACTTTTCCTGTGGCCTTACTATCAGTTGTAGCAGCAAACTTCTGCAACCATTGGCCGAATTGTGTATCACCGATCGTCTTTGGAGCGGAAGCTGTTCCATTCTCGAATATTTGCGTAACTGGCGAGAGGCTAAGGTTATTAATTTTTGTGACGATGTCATCAAAATGGCTACCAATGTACCCACCACCAAATGTGATGAGGAAACCGAGACCCGTGACAATCATGGTTTTTTTCGGATCAATCTTGCCGGTCTTCAGGAGATCGGTAATACTTTGGTCTACTCCTGCACCCACTCCGCTACCAAAGATGGCGGGAAAAGATCTTCCTAACCAAGGTATTTTGGAACCAATCCAACTAACCAGACTAGTGCCGGAAACACTTGCGCCTGCTAACCAACCAAATAATGTTGAGATTCCTCCGGCGATGCCACCGATAATGATGTCACGAAGCATCTCGTCACTCATCCACTCGTTCCCTGAGAGCCATGCCGACAGTCCACCGATGATTTCTCCGAGTAGAATCCCAGCACCTATTAACAAGGCGAGCCCCACTTCAAAAACAAACCCAACAACTGCTACGATAACACCAATAATGCTTAAGATTGCGATAGTAATTGCTTTATGTTCAAGAATCCAATCCCAGACGGCGGAGAGAGCATCCACCACGACTTCTGTGATCTTCGACAAGATCCCCACGAACCAATCCCATACATTGGACGCAGTTTCTTTCGTCCATTCCCAAGCACTTGAAACCTTGTCTACCGTCCAATCCCATGCATCCGAGATGGGTTCGGTGATCCGATCCAAAATTCCCTTCTCTTCGTTCACGGGCTGTGTGGTTATAGGCTGTTCTTTCGTTGGGGCTGGGTTATTCCCGTAATTGTTGAATTGGTCATTGACTTCAGGCACGTCAAAACTGCCATCGGCATGTACCACGCCGCTTCCCCAAATACCAAATCCCACACAGGCGATAAACAAAATGACGAGGAATCGATGAATATATGTACCCATATCTCCTGTTACGGATAATGCATGGCGTTCTTCGCTCTCCGTAACGGATTCTCCTCCCTTCAATTAGAAAATAGTTATCCATTGATTTTCGTTTTATTTATCACAATTTTAAGCTAAAAAAGAACAAATTTGACCCAAGGACAACCCTGTTCATTAAAAATTAAATTTTTATATAGAATTGACATCTAATCATTTATATGGCATTTTCCCTACTTTTGAGCCCTTCCCCAACATAAGGGCATCTCCGAAGAGGATTTGAAGGAATGGGAAGAAATAAGTTTTTGTGGTAAAAAACAAACCGCGAATCAATCCACATGTTTGGTTGTTAGACTCTTATGTCTTAGCTGGTTAATGCATCGCGAATACCAAGAGTAAAGGATACAGCAGGCCAAACTTGCCAAAAGCAATGCAATTGTTAACGCCGTTAAAAAATGACGATACCCCAACATGTAAGAGGTGTTGCGGACCTCCTTTTTGCTGTTTACCAATAGTCTTGGTAATACTGATAATTGGGGTGAAACAAAATAATTTACTATTTCATTTTAGGATGGGTTTTATCATGGATATATGGTATCTACCATTTACCATAGAAACAAGAAAATGATTCTCACTATTTTCCCACTCGCTGCTACTCTTGCATATATATTTAATGAAATAGGTTTGTTCTTTGGTTTTTGGATTTTGCCCCCAAAAATTGGAACCATATTGGAATATTGCTAAGTAATTTAGGCTTCATTCCGTGGGTTACTTGTACATTTGTTCATTTCATTAAACATTTTAGATTTCATCATTACTGGTTGATTGTTTTATTTACTCTTATTTTTGGTAAAATCACTTACGGAAACGGTTGGAATATTGGTTGGACATTGTTATCCTATTTCATCCCTATGGTTATTGTTTATGGTTACTATTTAAAACTGAAAAAACTCCATATGCTGGATTAGCAGTTTTCATAAGTTGACTTAAGATTTTAACCCCCAACATCTCTATGATGTTGGGGGTTCTTTTTATAATTATCAAGTCCGGTCTTTGGTCAATTCACTGTACATTTTTTCACCCCCGCCCTGTTACTCCCTTTGCGACAAACCAACTCTATTTTTTCATATTTTACTATATTTTGACAATCCATCGCTTTCTTTCGTTTTTCTCCACAAGAATACAAACGGATTTTTCTGTTTTTTCATAACTTAATAGAGGGTCCGGAAGGATCCAAATTCCAATAAGGAGGAAGATATGATGAGCCATTCATGTTCATGCCATCACCGGAGAAGGCGGGTTGTACTGGAGCCGGAGAAAAGAAAAAGAAAATTTGTCCATTTAAGACGCGGGCAATCCGTCCTGATCAAATGCTGCCACCATGCACACCATACCAAAACTTGTGTTTTGGAACGGGGAGAAGCCGTCAAAGTCCACTGCGGACACAGCAAAGCGGTGGTCACCTGCGGGCACCCGGATCGATGCCGGAAAGTCCACCGTCTTTGTCTGAAACCGGGTGAAGCCGTTTTGCTTCGTTGCAAACATTGTTAATCAGTGGAAAGCGCCGATAATGCGGCGCTTTTTCTTTTTTCTGTTCTCCTCTTTAAAATTTTCGTTTAATATTCCCAAAAATAAGAGGATTGTGCTAAAATACTTCATTAAATACTTCTTAGCCAAAGGATGAGTTGAGATGAGCAAAGTGTTGGATCTGAAAACCGAACGGGTCAAAGTGGAGGACATCCTCATTGCCAATCAGCGGCTCAAAGAAGTTTGCAAGCATACTCCCTTGGAGCTTAATCCCCTCTTGTCCGACAAATACGGCTGTCAAATCCATTTGAAACGGGAAGATTTGCAAGTGGTCCGTTCCTTTAAAATCCGCGGGGCTTACCACACTATCATCAGCCTCCCGGAAGAAGAACGGCAACAAGGGGTGGTTTGCGCGAGTGCGGGAAATCATGCCCAGGGGGTTTCCTATTCATGCAATCATTTAAACATTCCCGGAAAAATTTTCATGCCGACCACCACACCGCGGCAGAAGATCAATCAAGTCAAACATTACGGCGGCAAATTTGTGGAAGTGGTTTTGACGGGGGACACCTTTGATGATGCTTATCATCAAGCCGTGGCTTATGCCCGGGAACATCAGATGTCTTTTATCCATCCGTTTGACGATTACCGCACCATCGTCGGACAGGGAACCATCGGGATCGAAATCCTGAATGACCTGAACCAACCCCCGGATTATGTTTTTGTCGCCATCGGCGGCGGAGGACTGGCGGCCGGGATCAGCTCTTACATAAAAAGCGTTTATCCCCAAACCAAAGTGATCGGTGTGGAACCGGCCGGGGCCCCGGGGATGAAAACGTCTTTTGAGAACGGAAAAGTAACTGAATTAAAAGAAATCGATCCTTTTGTAGACGGAGCGGCGGTCAAACAAGTCGGCGAGCTCACCTTTCAAATTTGCCGGGAAAATATCGATGAGGTGGTTTTGGTACCGGAAGGGAAAATTTGCATCACCATCTTGAACTTATACAATCAGAATGCGATCATTGCGGAACCGGCCGGGGCATTGGCCATATCCGCCCTGGACTTTTACCGGGAAGCCATTCGCGGAAAAAATGTCGTCTGCATCATCAGCGGCGGCAATAATGATATCGACCGGATGCAGGAAATCAAGGAACGGTCTCTCATTTACGAGGGATTAAAACATTATTTCATCATCAACTTCCCCCAACGGGCCGGTGCTTTGCGCGAGTTTCTGGATGATGTCCTCGGCGAAAATGATGATATCACCCGCTTTGAATACACCAAGAAAAACAACAAAGACAACGGACCGGCACTGGTGGGAATCGAACTGAAATACCGGGAGGATTATCCTTCACTCATTGAGCGGATGAAAAAGAAAGGATTCCCGTTTATCGAAATTAACAATGACCCGCGCCTGTTCCATCTGTTAATCTGACCTTATGTTAAAAAAACCACCGCTTTCTCCGTGGAAAGTGGTGGTTTTCATGGTTTAAAAAGCGCCTTCGATATGATTCAGTTGCGGGTCTTTTTCATCCCACAATACGGAAATGACATCAAAACGAAGCGGCAAATGGTGCAGACGGTGCCGGCTCAAATACAGCACAGCCAAACGTCGCAGTTTTTGTTGTTTTCGGAAATCGACCGATTCAAGCCCGTAACCAAATTTGGCACTCCAGGTCGTCCGGACTTCCACAATCACCAGTTGCCCGTCTTTCATCGCAATGATATCCAGTTCCCCCATCCGGGTTGCCCAATTCCGGTCCCGGATGACATACCCTTTTTGCAACAGAAACCGGGCCGCCAGCTCTTCCCCCAGCCGGCCGACCTGTTTTCTTTTGTCTTTTCTCATCGGGATTCTCCTTGCAACAAAAGACGGGAGGCGTTTTTCAAACGCGAGCGGACCGGTGCAAAGCTTTTCCGGTGAATGGGCGAAGGGCCGAATTCTTCCAGTGCCTTGAGATGTTCCGGCGTTCCGTATCCCATATGATGATCAAAGCCGTAATGCGGATACTTTTCGGCCATTTGCATCATCCACTCGTCACGCACCGTTTTGGCAATGACAGATGCGGCAGCAATTGAATGGCTTTTGGCATCTCCTTTGATGATCGCTTGTTGCGGGATAGCGAGATCCGGAATGGTCACCGCGTCGGCCAACACCATTTCCGGTGTCACCGGCAATTGTTCGATGGCTTTTCGCATCGCATGGTACGTGGCTTGCAAAATATTGTGCCGGTCAATATAAAGCTCATCCGCCATTCCCACACCGACGGCGATTGCTTCGGACTCAATGCGCTCCTTCAGGCGCTGCCGGTTTTGCGGCGTCATTTGTTTGGAATCATTTAACCCCTCCACGGGAAACGATTCCGGCAGGATCACCGCCGCCGCCACCACGGGACCGGCCAGAGGCCCCCGCCCGGCTTCATCCACCCCCGCAATCAGCCGGATTCCTTGTTGGCGGTATTTTTTTTCGTAATACCACATTTTTTCCAAGCGTTCTTCTTCTTTTTTTCTTCGTTCCTGTTTTTTGATATATCGGGCCGCCAACTTTTGCACCCCCGCCCGCGAATCGTTTTGAAGTTCCGCCAATTCCTGCGGGCTCAGCCTCTCTTTCTTCTCCAACCATTTCTTAATTTCCGCGATCGTCCCCTGCATATCCCATCTCCTCTTTTCCGATCCAATCCTCCGGAAATTCAAAAGAAATCCGTCCCAAACGGCCGGCTCTCAACTCATGCAACAACAGCTCGGCCACTTTTTCGTAATCAATCTCTCCGCCCCGCAACAAACAACCCCGTTTTTTCCCGATCTCCTCCATCAACGCGACTCCGTCTTGTTCCGTTTGCTCCAGTTTGTACCGTTTTTTCAACCGATCCGGATACCGCTCTTTTAAATAATTTAATACATACAAAGCCACTTCATCGATCGGCAAAATCGTTTCTTTGATGGCGCCGCTGGCTGCCAGACGCAAGCCGGTGACGGGATCGTCAAATTTGGGCCACAAAATCCCGGGGGTATCCAACAGTTCCATGGTTTTTCCGACCCGGATCCACTGCTGTGCTTTGGTCACCCCGGGCCGGTCACCGGTTTCGGCAACGGAACGTTTGGCCAGGCGGTTGATCAACGATGATTTTCCCACATTGGGAATTCCGGTCACCATCGCTCGAAATTTGCGGGACTGAATCCCTTTTTTCTCTCTTTGTTGGAACAGCGGGGCCAGGATTTTTTCACACGCCGGAATAATCTGTTGGACCCCTTTCCCTGTTTGTGCATCAACCGGAAGCACCGGCATCCGACGGGCTTGAAAATATTTCATCCAAGCCTGATTCGCCCGTTCATCCGCCAAATCGCATTTGGTCAATAAAATGAGACGGGGCTTGTCTTTCAGAATTTCATCCATCATGGGATTTCGACTGGATAACGGCAAACGCGCATCCAACAATTCAAACACGATGTCGACCAACTTCAGTTTCTCTTCAACCTGCCGGCGCGCCTTTGCCATATGTCCCGGGAACCACTGAATGGTCATATGTACGTCACACCTCTTCTATCCTGTTGCCAACAGGGGGATTTTTCCAATCGGTGTCAAATGGAAAAGGAGCTTTCAAAAAGGCTCCTTCAATTGAAAAAATCACAACCATTTCATTTCAAAAACGGGCCAATAAATAAACTCCGCCCTTCCCACCAGCTGAGACATCGAAACCGCTCCGATCACCCGGCTGTCCGTACTGTTCAACCGGTTATCCCCCAGAACAAAAACCTTGCCTTGCGGCACTTGCACCTCATCAAAATCCATGGTGCGCATATCGTCGGAAAGATAAGGTTCATCCACGATCTTCCCGTTTATCAGGATTTTGTTGTTTTTGGCTTCGACCGTCTCCCCCGGCAAAGCGATCACCCGTTTGATGAAATCTTTGTCTTTACTTTCGTGAAAAACAACGATTTCTCCTCGTTCAGGCTCTCTCAATTTGTAAATCAGTTTGTTGACCAAAACCAGATCTCCGGTATACATCGTTTCTTCCATCGACGGACCGGATACGGCAAAAGGTTCAAACACAAAAATACGAATCAACACTGCCAGAAAAATGGCGATCACAAAAGCACGAACCCAATCCAGCACTTTTCCGCCTTTCCCGTTTTCCTGATTGATTTTCTCTGTACGAGGGACGTATGAGGTCATCGGATTTCCCCCAATTGGCTCGTCAATGTGAGAAAAGGGCTTGATCCTCAAGCCCTTTTTCTACTGTCTTATTATTTTTGATGAAGTTCTTTAATACGAGCGGCTTTTCCGCGGCGTTCACGCAAGTAGAACAATTTGGCGCGACGAACTTTACCACGGCGAACCACTTCGATTTTTTCAATGCGCGGTGAATGCAACGGGAAGGTACGTTCCACACCGATCCCGTAAGAAATTTTGCGAACGGTGAACGTTTCGGAAATGCCTCCGCCGCGACGTTGAATCACAACGCCCTCAAACACCTGAATCCGTTCCCGTTGTCCTTCTTTTACGCGCACGTGAACACGGAGGGTGTCCCCTGCACGGAATTGAGGAATATCTTTACGAAGTTGTTCTTCGGTAATTTCACGAATGATTGGACGCATCTCATCCAAACCTCCTTTCATCAGCCTCTCCGTCCAATGCCGTCGAACGACCAGAACGGGGATATTTTACCACAGCCACTAATTGAATACAATTTCACCATCCTAATCCGACAGCTTTTTTAAAAAGCAGCGATCCTCTTCGGTTAATGGCACTTTTTCCAGAAGATCGGGCCTTCTTTGCCAAGTTCGAAGCAATGACTGCTCGCGCCGCCATTTTTCAATCTTGGCATGGTGCCCGGACAGCAGCACCTCAGGCACTTTGAGACCGCGGAATTCCGCCGGCCTCGTGTATTGGGGATACTCCAGCAACCCGGTGGAAAAAGAATCGGTCATTGCGGAAGTTTCATTCCCCAGCACGCCAGGCACCAGACGACTGATGCTGTCCATTAAAATCATCGCCGGTAATTCTCCGCCGGTCAGAACATAATCGCCGATGGAAATTTCCTCGGTGGCCAGATGCTCCCGGATTCGCTCGTCAAATCCTTCATAATGACCGCAAAGGATGATCAACCGGGAGTGCTGCGCCAATTCCTCGGCTTTTTTCTGCGTGTAGGTTTCACCTTGCGGTGACATCAACAGGATGGGGGGACGTGGTGAGCCTTGTGTCAGATCATCGACGGCACGAAACAGCGGTTCCGGCTTTAAGACCATGCCGCCACCGCCACCATACGGCGTGTCATCCACCGTCCGATGCCGGTCTGTTGCATATTCACGAAAATTAACCAGATTCGCTGAGATCAAACCTTTTTCACGAGCCCTTGCAATCATGCTGGTTTGCAAAAAGCCTTCAAACATCTCGGGAAAAAGGGTGAGAACATCGAAATGAATGTGTGCCAAGGTTACGCCAGTCCTTCCATCCACTCAATCGTGATGCGTTTTTCCTCGAGATCGACGTCTTTGACAATCTCGGAAATATAAGGAATCAAAATATCCTTTTTCTGATCGGGCGGCTGAATCACCCAAACATCATTGGCCGGAAGCGGCAAGATTTCTTTGACCCGGCCCAGTTCTTGTCCATCGGTCGTGACAGCCGTCAGGCCGACAATCTGGTGGAAATAATATTCTCCACTTTCTTCATCGACAGGCACCTGATCTTCTTTGCGGACCACCAATCGTCCTCCTTTGAAAGGTTCGGCTTGGTTGATATTGTCCCATTCGCGGAACTTGACCAAATAGACGGATTGATGGATACGGCTTTTTTCCACCGTCAGCACCATCGGCTCCCCTTCTTGCGGAGGAAGGAGGATCAGCCGGCTGCCGGGAGCAAAACGGACTTCCGGAAAATCCGTGTTGGATTGGACACGAACTTCCCCGCGAATGCCATGTGTTCCGACAATCCGGCCCACATTTAAGTATTCATGATTTCCACCCATACCCGTTTCTTCTCCTTCCAAGCAGCAGCTTTGACCATGGAACGGATCGCCTGCACAACCCGCCCCTGTTTGCCGATAACCTTTCCCAAATCCTCTTTGGAGACGGACAATCGGTAGATGATGACATCATCTTTCTCCACTTCATCCACCCGGATTTCTTCCGGATGGTCAACCAGTGGCGCCGCCATGTATTCAATCAGTTCTTTCATCTTGGTCCTCCTGTCGGATCAAGACCGTTTCATTATTTGCCATGTTTTTGTTCGTGAACTTTTTTCAGGATCCCTTCTCTTTTGAACAGGTTGCGAACCGTGTCGGAAGGTTGCGCACCTTTGGCCAACCAAGAGAGGGCTTTTTCTTCGTCGATTTTCACCGTGGCCGGTTCCGTGATCGGATTGTAGTATCCGATTTCGTCGATGGAACGTCCGTCACGGGGAGCGCGGGAATCAGCCACGACCACACGATAAAATGGTGCTTTTTTGGCTCCCATTCTTCTCAAACGAATTTTCACTGCCATCACTTTTCACCTCCTCATCAAAGTCAAGGATCTATATCACATAAAGGGGAAAGGAAAACCTCTGCGTTTTCTCTTTTTCCCGCCTTTTGCCATTTGGGAGAAATGCTTCATCATCTTCTTCATGTCATTAAATTGCTTCAACAGGCGATTCACATCTTGCACCGTGGTGCCGCTGCCTTGTGCAATCCGTTTGCGCCGGCTGGCATTGATGATTTCCGGATGGGATTTTTCCTGCGGAGTCATGGAACGGATGATCGCTTCGACTTTCACCAGCTGTTTTTCGTCCACTTGAACGTTTTTCAAGCCTTTCATCGCCCCCGCTCCCGGCAACATGGAAAGCATGTCCTCAAGCGGGCCCATCTTGCGCACTTGTTGCAATTGATCCAAAAAATCATCAAAAGTAAAAGACAAGGTGCGCATTTTCCGTTCCATCTCTTTGGCTTTTTCCTCATCCAACGCGGACTGGGCTTTTTCAATCAACGTCAGCACGTCGCCCATTCCCAGAATGCGGGATGCCATCCGGTCCGGGAAGAACGGTTCAAGCGAATCCGTTTTTTCTCCCGTTCCGACAAATTTGATCGGGCAATCAGTCACCGCTTTGACGGACAAAGCCGCCCCTCCGCGGGTGTCGCCATCCAGCTTCGTCAAAACCACACCCGTCAGCCCGAGTTGCTGATGAAAGTGTTCCGCCACATTGACCGCATCCTGCCCGGTCATCGCATCCACCACCAGCAGGATTTCATGCGGCGAAATTTTTTCGCGGATCTGCTTCAACTCGTCCATCATCTCATCATCGATGTGCAAGCGTCCCGCCGTATCGATGATGACATAGTCAAAGCCTTCTTCCTTGGCCTTTTGGACGCCTTTCTCCGCGATCACCACGGGGCTTTCCTGATCTCCCATGGAGAAAACGGGCGTGTCCAAACTTTCCCCCAACACTTCCAGTTGTTTGATCGCCGCCGGCCGGTACACATCTCCCGCCACCAGGAGGGCACGGCGATTTTGCTTTTTGAGATAGCGGGCCAATTTGCCGGAAGTGGTCGTTTTACCGGCACCCTGCAATCCAACCATCATGATGATCGTCGGTGACTTCTGGGCTTGATGCAGTTTGCTTTGTTCTCCCCCCATCAGCCGGGTCAACTCTTCATTCACCACTTTGATCACTTGCTGGCCGGGGGTTAAACTTTTCATCACTTCTTGTCCGACCGCCCGCTCTTTCACGCGGTCGATGAACTGTTTCACAACTTTGAAGTTCACATCCGCTTCGAGCAATGCCAAGCGGACTTCCCGCATCGCTTCTTTTACATCCGCTTCAGTCACTTTCCCCTTGCCACGCAACTTCCGCATGACGGATTGCAGTCTTTCCGATAAACCTTCAAACGCCATGATGGCCCCCTCCTCACATGGCTGATTAATCGAGCTTCTCCAACTCCCGGATCAACGGCCCGATCGCTTTTGCTGCTTCTGGCATTTGATCTAACCGGCTCTTGATCGTTTCGATCAATTGTTGCCGTTTCAGGTGACTTTTCACCAATCCCAAACTTTCTTCCAAATCAAGCATGGTGGATTGGGCTCGTTTAATCGCCTCATAGACTGCCTGTCGGGAGACTCCCTGATGCTCGGCGATTTCACCCAATGACCAGTCTTCCACGTAATATAGCTCAAGCAACGAACGTTGTTTTTCCGTCAACAACGTGCCGTAAAAATCATAAAGCAAATTCATTTGGGTAGTTTGATCCAACACGGGAGTTCCCCCCCCAAACGCCGTCAAGGCAATAACCTTTACGGTTGTATAATATATCGGAGACCCAAAGCAATGTCAAGGATTTTTCCTTGAAAGCAAAAATTTTTCAGCTTTCGGAAGTTTCCTCTTCCATCATGTCCTGCAGCAAGGCATGCAAAAATTGTTCCGCGTCAAATTCCTGCAAGTCATCCGCTTGTTCCCCCAGCCCGACCAATTTCACGGGCAATCCCAGCTCATGGTCAATGGCAATCACGATTCCGCCTTTGGCCGTGCCGTCCAGTTTGGTCAGGACGATTCCGGAAACATTGACTGCTTGCCGGAATTGTTTCGCTTGCACCAATGCATTCTGTCCGGTGGTGGCATCCAGCACCAATAAAACCTCATGCGGCGCTCCGGGCACCTCCCGGGTCACCACGCGGTGGACTTTTTTCAACTCTTCCATCAAATTCACTTTGTTTTGCAGCCGGCCGGCCGTGTCACAAAGCAATACATCCGCTTTGCGGGACTTGGCCGCCTGAATGCCGTCATAAATGACCGCCGCCGGATCGGAACCGGCTTGATGTTTGATCACATCCACCCCGGCGCGACGGCCCCAGGTTTCCAACTGTTCAATGGCCCCGGCGCGAAAGGTGTCTCCCGCGGCCAACACCACTTTCTTTCCTTCATTTTTAAGCCGGTGTGCCAGTTTTCCGATCGTGGTGGTTTTTCCGACGCCGTTGACCCCCACGAACAAAAAAACCGTCAGACCGTCTTCATTAAACCGCAATCCCTGTTCCTCTTCATCCTTCGTGAGAATCTCGGCGATCAATTCCGACAACAGCGGTTTTAATTCCACGGGGTCTTTGATTTTCCGCTCTTTCACCTCATCGCGCAGACGCTCCACCAAGTACATCGTGGTTTGGACCCCCACATCGGCGCCAATGAGAATTTCCTCCAATTCTTCATACAAATCCTCGTCAATTTTGCTGCGTCCGCTGAACAGGTTGGAGATGGCTCCGACAAATTGATCCCTGCTCGTGCTCAATCCGGTCACAAACTTCTGGGTGACCGTCTCCGTTTTTTTGGACACGCGATCCTTTAATTTCCGGAAAAAACTCATGTTGTTCCTCCCATCTCTTGCATTATTCCTTTGTGGCGGCAACTTCCACTTTATCATCATACTCTTCCAGCTTCACCGATACCAGTTTGGATACGCCCGATTCCTGCATGGTAATTCCATACAGCACATCGGCACCTTCCATGGTATGCTTGCGATGGGTGATAATGATAAACTGCGTTTCCCCCGAAAATTCCTGCATATATTGCGTGTATCGCGTCAGATTGGCTTCATCCAAAGCCGCGTCCACTTCATCCAGTACGCAAAACGGAACCGGCTTGATCCGGAGCACCGCAAACAAAAGCGCCAACGCCGCAAGGGCTCTTTCCCCGCCGGAGAGCAGATTCAGGTTTTGCAACTTCTTCCCGGGCGGCTGTGCAATAATGTCAATGCCGGTCTCCAAGAGATTGTCCGGCTCGCTGAGTTTCAAATCCGCCCGGCCGCCGCCAAACATTTTCACAAACACATCTTGAAACTCGATGCGGATCAGTTCAAAGCTTTCTTCAAACCGCCGGCCCATTTCTTCGACCAACTGATGGATAATCTCAAAAAGTTTTTCTTTGGCTTCCAGCAAGTCGGTTTCCTGCGATTTCAGAAAGTCGTAACGCTCTTTCAACCGTTCATACTCTTCAATCGCACCCAGGTTGACATCGCCGAGGGCGGCGATTTTTCCTTTCAGCGAACGGACTTCCTTTTCCGCCTGTTTGGGTTCTTCCGGGACGGGATACTGTTGCTTGGCCCGTTCGAAACTGATCTCATATTCTTCCGCCAGCTTGTTCAACAAGTGATTCAATTCCACATCCAGGCGGTTGCCGCGCACTTCCAATTCATGCAGGTCTTGCTCCTGTTTCCGGTGCGATTGTTGCATCTGGCGGACCTCTTTTTCTTGGTTTTCCCGCATGAGCAACATCTGTTCACGCCGCTTGCGGATTTCATTCAATTGCGTCTGGACTTGCTCTTTGTTTGTTTTGAGATGCCGGATTGTTTCTTCCAACCGGTCCATCTGAACCTGGTTATTCTCCTGGTGGTTTTCGAGCGCTTCCAGTTCGCTCGCGGCCGCTTCTTTTTGCCCGGTGACCCGCTTGATTTCTTCCCGCGTGCGGCGCAAGTTTTGCTCCAGATTTGTGATTTCCTGGCTGACTTGTGCCACCTGGATGCGCAATTCCGTGATTTTTTCGCTGACTTCTTCCCGGGTATGGGCCTGCTCTTTCGCTTTTTCCTGCGACTCTTTCAACAGTTGCTCAAGGGCTTCCTGCTCTTTTTGCAGCGTGGCGATTTCCCGCTCGATGTTTTCCAACTGCGCACGGTAAGCTTCTTTTTGTTTTTTCACCTGCCCGATCTCAGCCAGGATTTCTTCTTTTTTCTGCGCCACATTTTGCCGGGCCAACGACCACTCGCGTTCCCTGCCGCGCAATTCCTGTTCTCTCAGTCTCCGCTCTTCTCCTTGTTTGCGGACCTGTTCCCATTTGTCTTCCAATTCCTGTTTGCGGCGGTTGATCTCATCCAAAGTCTGTTGTACCTGGCGCACCTTGGTTTCCGCATCTTTCAACCGGGTCTCCAATTCTTCCAATTGGCGGTTTCGGCCCAAAAGATTGGTTTTGCTTTGTTTGCGGCTTCCTCCCGTCATCGATCCCCCGGGATTGACCACATCTCCGTCCAGGGTCACCACCCGGTAGCGGTAAGACAAAATCCGCGCCAGTTGATTGGCCTGTTCCAGGGTTCGTGTCACAACCACTCTGCCCAACAAATAAGAAAACAATGTTTGGTAACGCGGATCATACTGAATCAGGTCGGACCCGACGCCCACAAAACCGTCCACCCGGCGGCAGCTGTCCAATTCCCATGATTCCATGTTCCGGGGCTTGATGACAGAAAGCGGCAAAAACGTGGCCCGTCCCAATCTTCTTTCTTTTAAATAGCGGATTCCGCCACGTCCGGTGGCTTCATCTTCCACGACGATATGCTGCAAAGCACTTCCCAAAGCAGTCTCCAACGCCGCTTCATATTCCTCCGGCACCTGAAGGAGTTCGGCCACCGCCCCGTGAACCCCCTTCAAGGAAGGAACGCCCCGGTCACGGGCACGCAAAACTTCTTTCACCCCTTGCATAAACCCTTGATGCTCCGCTTCCACTTCCCGCATCCATTCCAACTGGGAGCGGAGGCGGTTAAACACCTGCTCGGCCTGGCGCAATTCCCCGGTCCACTTTTTCTCTTCTTCTTCCAGCCGTTCGCGTTCTTCCGCAAGGGTGCGCACTTCATCCGCCGCCTGTTTCAATGCCTGTTCCACTTCACGGATCGAAGCGGCCAATTGTTCCGATTGCTTTTTGTGTTCTTTTTCCTCTTTCTCCAATTGCTTTTTCGCCTCACCGAGCGACCGGGCCCGTTCTTCCAACTGTTTGAGGTGATCTTTCGTATATTGCTTTTCACTGGAGAGAGCCACTAATTTTTTCTCATGGGCCTGCCACTTCTCATTTAATGATTTCAGCTGCTCGCCCTCATCGCCGGTGACTCCCGTCAGGCGCAATTTAAATACCGCAAGCTCTTTTTCTTTTTCCTTTAATTCTTGTTTTTTCCGCTCCAGTTCACCGGCTGCCTGCTCTTCTTCGCTTTTTAACCGCTTTAATTCTTCCTTCAACAGGGAAATCCGCTCAATTAATTGTTGTCTGTTTTCTTTGCGATTTTTCACCCGCTCCAATTGCACTTCTTTTTGTCCTTCCGCTTTTTCCAGCTCTTCGCTGATGGTAATCAAACGGGTTTGAATCTGCTCCCACAAGGTTTCCACTTCATGCAGCGATTGTTTTAATTCTTCCAAAGCAGTTTCTTTTTTTGTGACTTCGGCCGCCAGGGAAACCTGTGTATTTTTCAATTCTTTCGCTCGCGTCGTCACATTTTCCCATTCATCGTGCAACGATTCAATTTTATGTACATATAAGCCGATCTCCACATTTTTCAAGGTTTCTTTCAATTCTTTAAATCTTTGGGCTTTATCGGCCTGTTCTTTTAAAGGCTCCACCTGGCTTTCAATTTCATGGATCAAATCATGGATGCGCGCCAGGTTTTGTTCGGTATCCTCCAGTTTTTTTTCGGCTTCTTTTTTCCTCGTTTTGTATTTGACAATCCCGGCCGCCTCTTCAAAAATAATGCGGCGGTCTTCGGATTTTGAGCTTAAAATTTCATCGATCTTGCCTTGCCCGATCATGGAGTAGGCATCTTTTCCGATCCCGGTGTCCATGAACAACTCATGGATGTCTTTCAACCGGCAAGGTTGTTTATTCAAGAGATACTCGCTTTCCCCTGAACGGTATACCCTCCGGGTGATGGTCACTTCGGAATAATCCAGGGGCAGGCGGTGATCCGAATTATCAAACGTCATCGAGACTTCACAAAAACCGGCCGGTTTGCGGGTGTCGCTGCCGGCGAAAATCACATCCTGCATTTTATTGCCGCGCAGGGATTTGGCGCTTTGCTCCCCCAAAACCCAGCGGATGCTGTCGGTCACATTGCTTTTTCCGCTGCCGTTCGGCCCGACCACGGCGGTGATCCCGGGAACAAACTCCAAATCCGTCCGGTCGGCAAAAGATTTAAAACCATTCATCTCCAGTCGTTTTAAATACACAAACAGCCCTCCTCTCCCCAAAAAATAATGCTCTTCTCATGTCCGTGAAGAAAGAGCATAATCCTTACAAAGCGGATGAACTGATATATTTTAGCACAAAAAAGCGGGAGGGATTGATTTTTTTCATATTGATCACAGATTCATCAACATCCGTCCGTCAATAAACCCGGCTTCCCAAAGGAGCATCGTGATCGATGCCGAGGAGTGTGACTCCGCCTTGGACCGAATCGACTCCGAGCACCAACACTTCCGATTGAAAATCGGCGATCTGCTTGGGCGGCAAATTGGTGACCGCGACCACTTTCCGGCCCTCCAGTTCCTTCGGCTGATAATGTTTTGTCACTTGGGCACTGCTTTTTTTCACTCCGAGCTTATCGCCAAAATCGATCCATAATTGATAAGCGGGCTTTTTGGCTTTTGGAAAAGGAGCAACCCTGACAATTTGCCCGATCCTTATTTCCACTTTTTGAAAGTCCTGATACGAACAAAAATCCATGATCCTGCCTCTCCTTTCAGACTTATTACTTGATTATCCGGTATAACCTTTATTTCCTCCAAACAAAAAAGCCACCTCCCGGTCCATGGCGAAGCGGCTTTTTTCCCGAAATATCGAATTGGGCTCATCCACCGGCCGGGCCGCGTTGTTGCAAGCGCGGACAATTTTGGCAACAAACCTGATCTTCACTGGCCAGATAATACAAACAACAAGTTTTTCGGACTCCTGCCTGAGCCCCGGCATAGTAACGGCCAATGGGTTGAACTTTTTCGCGAAACAGTCCGGCCTCCGCCCCGGAAAGCAAATAATGAAAATCATCTTGGGCCAGGGACGGATTCACCCGGTCATCTTCTTTTAATTTGGCTTCATACAACCAATAAATATATCCGGCAAGGTTTTCCCACAAAATCGACAAAGGAATGCCGGTCAAACGGTGCAATTGTTGCCAAAGAGGAGCAATATGATGAGTAAATAATGATGTCAATAATTGCTCACGCAAAAACTTCCGGTTTTTCTCCCCCATCGGCTGTGCTTTCCAATCGCGCAATTGCAATTGCATGTTCAATTGCTGATGTTGCCAGGTGGTTTGAATCCGCACATTATCCGGCGAAAAATCCAATCGTTCATTTAACGCGCTCATCGCATACAAGGCAGGAACCACAACCGTGAAACTGTAATGTTTGGCAAATTGAGAAGCCACAACGGTCAAGGAATTCACCTTCATCCGTTCCGAACACTCTTGCAACAAACGAAGGCAAACTTCTTGTTTCAACAGTTCCCGCCCGGAAAGCAACATGAAAGAGGCATCATTTTCTTCCTGAAAGACAATATGAAATTGCGTCGGTAAGATATCCACTGCATAACTGACAGGGGGCATGTTGAAAACCCCTTTCCATTTGCTGAAAATGATATTTATTATCAATTATAATGGATGGCAACGGAAAGGTCTATCCCCTTTTCAGTTCAGTTCATCCCGGGGCTCCTCTTTTTTCGTTTTTTGGTCACCGGCTGACTTTTCCAAGGCTTCCCGGATCCCTTCCAGTGCTTTCACCCCTCTGTACAACAAAAACAAAGCAAAAATCCCCCCGGACACAGGGAGAATGATGGCCATGATTGAAAAAATTTGAAAAAAAACGGGCGCAATCACTTCCATGTTTCTCCCCCCTCGCTTTCAAAACAAAAACCACCGTAATGTATATTTGCGGTGGTTCATACACTTAAGTTCTCCATCTTGCCAGCGCCTCTGAAGCCGCGCGTTGTTCCGCTTCTTTTTTGGACCGGCCCGTTCCTTTCCCGATGGGTTTTTGGTCCAAACACACCTCGACGACAAAATGGCGGTCATGCGCCGGACCTCTTGTCTCCACAATGCGGTATTCCAAAGTTCCCAGCCGTCCTTGCTGAACGACTTCCTGCAATTGACTTTTGGCATCCAGCATGTTTTTCAGCCAATCACTATTCACTTTTGGAAACACAACGCGCTCCAAAAATTTTTTCACCTGCTCCAGCCCGCTGTCCAGGAAAAGCGCTCCGATAAACGCTTCGAAGACGTCGGCCAGAAGAGATGGCCGTGAACGTCCTCCGGTCATCTCTTCTCCTTTTCCCAAGCGGACATGTTCGCCAAATCCCAACTCTTTGGCAAAGGAAGCCAGGGAAGCTTCACACACGACACGGGCCCTCGTGCGTGTCAAGTCTCCTTCACTCATTTTGGGATACCGTTGAAACAAATACTCCGAAACCGCCAATTCCAAAACGGCATCCCCCAAAAATTCCAACCGCTCATTATCCGGATGCACGCCGGTCGCCTTTTTCTCATGTGCAAATGAAGTGTGGGTGAACGCTTGCTGGAATAGTTTTCGGTTATGAAACTTTAATCCGGTGACTTGCTCCAATCGTGCCAGATCCATTCCGTTTCACCCCTTTTCCTTATGCCTCCTGATATTCTTTCAAGGCAATGGTCGCATTATGCCCCCCGAATCCGAGCGAATTGGACAGGGCCACACGCACCCGCATTTTCCGCGCTTCATTCGGAACATAATCCAAATCACAATCCGGATCCGGATTTTCCAGGTTGATGGTCGGCGGAACAATGCCTTCTTTGATGGCGAGTGCCGTTGCAATGGTTTCAATGCCGCCGGCTGCCCCCAGCAAATGGCCGGTCATGGATTTGGTTGAGCTGATGGCCAAACGTTTGGCATGTTCGCCAAAAGCGCCTTTGATGGCGATGGTTTCAAATTTGTCATTGTAATCGGTGGATGTGCCGTGTGCATTGATGTAGTCCACATCTTCCGGCTTCAGTCCGGCGTCTTTGACAGCCATCAGCATGCTGCGTTTTGCCCCGTCCCCGTCCGGATCGGGACTTGTCAAGTGATAAGCATCCGCAGTCATACCATATCCGGCGACTTCCGCAATGATGTTGGCCCCGCGTTTTTGCGCATGTTCCAAGGTTTCCAGAACCAACACCCCGGCGCCTTCCCCCATGACAAATCCGTCACGGTCCCTGTCAAACGGGCGGCTGGCTTTCTCCGGAGCTTCATTGTTGGTGGACAATGCCCCCATCGCTGAGAAACCGGCAACGGCCATCGGCAAAATGGTGGCTTCGGTTCCACCCGCGATCATGACGTCTGCATCACCACGTTGCAAAATTTTAAACGCATCGCCGACACAGTGCGTTCCGGTGGCACATGCCGAAATGGCCGCACTGTTGGGTCCCTTGGCCCCGATCTGAATGGAAACGATGCCGGATGCCATATTGGCAATCATCATGGGAACGAAGAAAGGACTGACCCGTCGCGGTCCCCGTTTCATCATGACTTTGTGCTGTTCCTCCAACGTTTCCAATCCGCCGATTCCCGAGCCGATGTAAGTGCCGACCCGTTCTTTTTCCACTTTGTCCATGTCCAGCCCGGCATGCTCAAGCGCCATTTTTGATGCGGCCACGGCAAATTGGACAAAGCGGTCCATTCTTTTGGCATCTTTTTTATTCATAAAATCCAATGGATTAAAATCTTTCACTTCCGCAGCAATCTTGACTGCAAAATCCGAAGTGTCAAACCGCGTGATCGTACTTACTCCGGATTTTCCCTGAATTAAATGATTCCAAAAGGTATCAATATCATTGCCCAGAGGAGAAATGACTCCAAGACCAGTGATGACAACCCGGTTCATCTGGTCCACCGCCTTTCCTCATTCATACGATTAGGTGTGTAAAGTCCCGCATGATACGGGACTTTAAAATAAGTACAAAAAATGCTTATTGTTGGTTTTTTTCGATGTATTCCACCACATCTCCGACAGTGGCGATTTTTTCAGCCTCTTCATCGGAGATCTCCATGTCAAACTCATCTTCGAGTTCCATGATGAGATCCACCACATCGAGAGAGTCTGCACCGAGATCTTCTTTGATGTTTGCTTCCAACGTTACTTCACTCGGTTCAACGCTCAAGTTTTCCACAATGATTTTTTTCACTCGTTCCAACGTTGTTTCTGCCATTTCTTTCACCTCCCTTTCGTATTATACGCATTTGGTTGTGGACAAGCAATCAACGGATTACATGGCCATGCCGCCATCGACCTGAATGGTTTGGCCGGTGATGTAAGCGGCAGCATCGGAAGCCAAAAACTTGACGACTTCCGCCACATCTTCCGGTTTGCCAAACCGGCCCAGCGGAATGGCGGATAACATCTGTTCCTTGATCGTGTCATCCAACTTGCTGGTCATGTCGGTATCGATGTAACCCGGTGCCACGGCATTCACGGTGATCCCGCGGCCGGCCAGTTCTTTTGCAATCGTTTTGGTCATTCCGATCACTCCGGATTTAGCCGCGACGTAATTGGCTTGTCCCGGATTGCCGACAATGCCGACAATGGAACTGATGTTGATGATCCGGCCGCTCCGCTTCTTCATCATGGTGCGGGCAACGGCTTTGGTGCACAGGAAGACCCCTTTCAGGTTGGTGTCAATCACCTGTTCCCAGTCTTCTTCTTTCATGCGCATCAATAAGTTGTCCCGCGTGATGCCGGCATTGTTCACCAAAATATCCACTTTCCCCAAAGTGGATTCCGCTTCTTTAAAAGCGCGTTCCACTTGGTCCGCTTTGGAAACATCGACTTGAACCGCCACGGCATTGCGCCCTTTTTCTTTGATGGCCGCCACCGTTTCTTCCGCAGCCTGATGGTTTCCCGCGTAAAAGACGGCCACGTCGCAACCGGCATCGGCCAGAGACAGCGCAACGGCTCGTCCGATCCCGCGCGAACCGCCCGTCACAAATGCAATTTTCCCTGTCAACATCCGCAGTCTCTCCTTCCCTATTTGAGAGATTGTAAGGTTTCCACCGCTTGTTTTAACGATTCCGGATCCTGAACGGAGAGGGTCTTGACTTTCCGGTCCACTTTTTTGATCAGCCCGGACAATACGTTTCCGGCCCCGATCTCGACAAAGACGGTGACCCCTTCTTCCAGCATGTATCGCACACTGTCTTCCCACAAAACCGGGGAAGCCACTTGTTGCACCAACAGTTGCTGAATCGCTTCGGAATCCGCCACTCCTTGTGCCGTGGCATTGGCCACGACCGGCACGTCTGCCTCACGGATCGGAACTGATGCCAGATGGTCCGCCAAACGGTCTGCGGCCGGTTGCATCAACGAAGAGTGGAACGGCCCGCTGACCGAAAGCGGAATCACACGGCGCGCCCCGGCTTCCAACGCTTTTTCCCCCGCCTCTTTGACCGCCGCTTGGTGACCGGAAATCACGATCTGATTCGGCGAGTTGAAATTGGCCGGTTCCACCACGTGTCCTTGGTGCGACACCTCTTTGCAGATTTCCACCAGTTTGTCGCGATCCAGGTTCATTACGGCAGACATTGCCCCCTCACCGGCCGGAACCGCTTCTTCCATGTAGGTTCCGCGTTTATGTACAGTGAGAACAGCATCCGCAAAAGAAAGGGAGCCTGCAGCCACCAATGCGGAATATTCCCCCAAGCTATGCCCGGCTACAAAATCCGGTTTTCGATCTAACTGCTCATCCAGCACTTTCCACAAGGCGATGCTTGTCGTCAGGATGGCAGGTTGTGTGTTTTTCGTCAAGCGAAGCTGTTCTTCCGGCCCTTCAAAGCAAAGTTGCGACAAGGCATACCCTAAGGTTTTGTCCGCATCGGCAAACACTTGTTTTGCGGTCTCCGTGGCCTTGTAAATTTCTAATCCCATGCCGGTTTTTTGCGAACCTTGGCCCGGAAAAACAAAGGCGATTTTGCTCACTCGGATTCCTCCCTCTTCTTTAATCCAACGCCCATTTCAAAACGGTTGCCCCCCAGGTCAGGCCGCCGCCAAAACCGCAGAGAACCATCGTATCCCCTTTTTTAATCTGTCCGCGTTCCACCGCTTCATCAAGAGCAACCGGAATCGAAGCGGACGACATGTTCCCGTAGCGGTCCAGGTTCACAACCACTTTGTCTTCAGTGAGGCCCAGCCGTTTCACCGCGGAATCGATAATGCGGATATTCGCCTGGTGAGGAACAAGAAAATCGATGTCTTCTTTTGACAAACCTGCTTTGGCCAGTGCTTCTTCGGTGGCATTTCCCATCACGCGCACCGCAAATTTAAACACTTCCCGCCCGGACATGTGCACATAATGAAGGCGCTCCTGGATGGTTTTCTCAGAAGCCGGAAGACGAGATCCTCCCGCCGGCAAATTCAACAAGTTGCCGCCCGAACCGTCTCCTCCTAATTCGAAAGACAAGAAGCCATATCCTTCTTCCACCGGACCGAGCACAGCGGCTCCGGCACCATCGCCGAACAACACACAAGTGTTCCGGTCGGTCCAGTCGACGATGCGCGACAGGCATTCCACCCCGATCACCAGCACATATTTGTATACGCCGGTTGCAATGAACTGTGCGCCTGTGGATATTCCGTAAATAAAACCGGTGCATGCGGCCGACAAATCAAACGTGGCTGCTTTTTTGGCACCGAGCCGGTCTTGGACCAGGCAAGCCGTCGCCGGAAAATTCATATCCGGTGTCACGGTCGTGACAATGATCATGTCAAGCTCCTCGGCACGGATCCCGGCTTTTTTCAATGCTTTTTCCGCCGCTTTGACGGATAAATCGGAAGAAGCTTCATCCAGAGCCGCAATCCTGCGCTCACGAATGCCTGTCCGGCTTACGATCCATTCATCATTCGTATCCACCATTTTCTCCAAATCGGCATTGGTTAACACTTTTTCCGGCAAATAGGATCCCGTTCCCAATATACCCACTGACCTCATTTTCCAGCTCCTCTCTTCTAAGACAATTCCTCTTCCATCCTCGAAATCACATCGTGTTGCAGAAACCGGCGTGTTTGCCGGATGGCATTATAAAAGGCTCTGGCATCGGAAGAACCGTGCGCTTTGATCACGGGCCCCTTAAGCCCCAAAAGCGGAGCTCCTCCATGCTCCTTGTAATCCATCGCTTGGGCAAACTTTTTCAAGCGCGGTTTCAACAAGGCGGCCATGGACTTTGTCATCCAATTGGCCGTGAGTTCCTGTTTCAAACGGCCAAAAACCGCTTTGGCCACCCCTTCGGTGTTTTTCAGAAGCACATTTCCGGTAAAACCGTCGCAGACGAGCACTTCACAAGGCCCTTCCAAAATGTCGCGGGCTTCCACATTTCCCACAAACCGGGCTGCCAAATCTTTTTCGATCAACGCATAGGCTTCCCGGGTAAGTTCTGTTCCTTTCCCCTCTTCGGTCCCGATATTGAGCAACCCGACACGCGGAGACTCAAAACCCAACACCTTTTCGGCATAAATGCTTCCCATCGTCGCATACTGCCTCAAATGCTCCGGTTTGGCCTCCGGGTTTGCGCCGACATCCAACACGAGAATCCCTTTCCCGTTGAGGGTCGGAAAAACGGGAGCCAGTGCGGGGCGGTCGACTCCTTTCAGCCGGCCGACGTGAAAAAAACCCGCCGCCATCAGCGCACCGGTGTTTCCTCCGCTGATAAACGCATCGGCCTCTTTCTTTCTGACCATCTGGCAACCCACAACGATGGAAGAATCTTTTTTCCGCCGAACGGCTTGGGTCGGTTTGTCTTCCGGTTCGATTTTTTCCGTCACCGGCCGGAACTCAACGCCGTCCAAGGCCAATTGATCTTCCATGTCCTTCAGGCCGATTAAAATGATCTTTAAATCCGGCCATTTTTCTTTCGCCTGTCTGATCCCTTCCACCACTGCGTCCGGAGCATGATCTCCTCCATGTGCATCAATTGCTATCCGCATCAAAGCTCCTCCTTAACAAGCTCCTTATCTTCCAGGCAATACACATCAAATGTGCCTTGAAAAACGGTTTCGCCGTTTACTTTTGTCAGCACGTCCACCTGCAACCGGGAAGATAATTTTTTGACGACCTTGGCTTTGGCAATGCATTTTTCCCCCAGATAAACCGGTCTGACAAAACGGATTCCCGCCGCCCCGGTCAGGGCGACTTCCGCGTTGGCAACGGCGATGGCCAGCGAATTGGCTTGAGCAAACAGAATATGCCCCCGCGCAATGTGATTGCGTGCAAAAACATACTCCTTTTTTATTTCAAGGATGGAAACTCCGCTATGGTCGAGCTGCAAATCCACCACGTCACCGATCACTTCATCCAGCGACAAGGACCGGACATGATCCAAATGGTCCTCAGCCATGTGCTTGATACGTTCGCGCAATTCCGGGATCCCCAGCTCCCACCGGTCCAAACGGATGGTTTGGATACTCACGCCAAACCGTTTGGCACATTCTTCATCCGTCAGGAACGGTTCGTCTTCAAAAGCCCGTATCACTTGCTGTTGCCGTTCTTTTTTGGATAATCGCATAACGGAGTCACCACCTTTCCCGTTTTTATGATCAGTTATTAATACCTGGTACTAAATCAGTATATAAAAAAAAGCTTCATTTGACAACAAAAAAACAAGAGACTGGCGAAAAAAGCGCCAGTCCTGTTCTCCGGAGCCCGTGAATCAGTCGTTCACAACTCCTTCCACTTCAGAGCCTTTATAATATCCACACTCTTTGCATACGCGGTGGGATAATTTGGGTGCTCCGCATTGCGGGCAATTTACCATACCCGGTACAGAAAGTTTGTAATGAGTACGACGTTTGCGTTTACGAGTTTTGGATGTACGCCGAAAAGGTACTGCCATTTGTTTCACCCCCTCTAAGAATGTAACACAAGCCCGGGAAGTTTCCTATACTGTTACGCATCATTTTGAAACCAGTCTCCCAGAACCGCCAGCCGGGGGTCGATTTTCTCAACCCGGCACCGGCACGATTCGGTGTTCCGGTTTTTTCCGCATTCCGGACACAGCCCTTTGCAATCTTCCCGGCACACAGGAATATAAGGAAATTGGAGCAACAAGGCTTCCCGAATAAACGGAGTCAAATCCAGTTTATTTTCATCGGCCAAATGAATTTCCTGCTCCTCGGATTCCACGGCCCGGTGCGGATCATCTGTAAAGTGTTCTTCAAAGGTCGCTTTGATTTCCTGCTTGAATTCACTCAAACATTTGGCGCAAGAAAACACAGCGGTGGTTGACAATTCCCCTTTTGCGACGAAGAAATGAGGATCAACCATTTCCACACGGGCTTTCACGTCAACCGGCGCTAATTGTTCAAGTCCGGATACTTCTTCATCCAATGTCAAGTGGATCGTATCCTCTACAAACAACAGCCCATCTTTTGCCTGGTTTAATTGGTGCAGAGAAATCTGCATAATTCCACTCCTTGTGTAAAAACAGGGTTATTATAAGATATCGAACCAATCTCTGTCAATGTTTTTGACTTGGCAACCGTTTCAAATACGCCACGGCCTCGTTTAAAGAACGGACCGGGATCACTTTCATCGAATATCTCTTTGCTTTCACCGTCGCTTTGGCCAACTTTTCATTTTGGTCTGCAGGGGTTTTGTCTGCGGGGCAAAAAAAGAATTCCGCCCCTTTTTCAGCCGCCGCCGCGATTTTATACTCAATGCCCCCGATTTGGCCGACTTGCCCGTCGGGTGAAATGGTTCCGGTGCCCGCGATCCGGTAACCACGGGTCAAATCATCCGGCATCAACCGGTTTAACACCTCCAGGGAAAACATCAACCCCGCTGAAGGGCCTCCGATTTTTGCACTGTCAATCCGGACAGCAGGGTCGGTTTCAATTTCGGTTTTTAAAACGGGAACAATGCCGAGGCCGGCTTTTTCTTTTCCATTTGTTTCCGGCAGGGAAGTCAATCGGACCATGAGATCCCGGGGGGTTTGTTGGCGGATAACACGAACACGGACCGTCTCCCCGGCTTTTTTCCGGCTGAGATAACCGGTCAACTGTTCCACCGACCGGACGGGTTGATGATCGATTTGCGTAATCAGGTCCCCTTCCTCAAGCCCGACGGACCCGTTGATCAAACGCAAAACTTCGATTCCCCGCACCCGGACCGTGACCGGTTTCCCGGCATACCGGTAAGCGGCGATCACGGCATGATTTTGTGACATTTGCATGCTTTCCGCTTGCCTGCGTTCATAATCTTCGTCCGACTCGTCTTCGGCCAGCACTTTCTCTTCGGGAATCAAATCCACATTCCCGGACAGGAAACTGTACAGATAATCAACCAGGACCCCTTCCTTCATCGAGACCGTCGTCAGATAAAATTCCCCCTGCTCATCAGGCGGATGCCCCTTTATGTTCACCAACGGGCTCACATCTTCGGCCGATCCCGGCGAAATCGTGTAATACGGGATGGGAATCAGAAACAGGGCACCGATAACCGCCACCAGTCCGATGAAGGCAATGACACGGATCCGGTCCCGTTTAGTCCATGGATTCATTCAATGCTTTCTCTCCTTGCCAGCAATGGATTTGTTCTTTTAGTTTGTCGATTTGGGCTCTGGCTTCTTCTTCCCCCCGCCGGATGCATTCTTCCACTCTGGAAAACGATGTCACTTGGATGTCCCCCACATCCGGATGGATCAAAAAGTCGGCGGTTGACCGTTTTTGGCCAGTGATTTGTTTTTCCATGATAATTAAAGTTTGTGTAATTACATCGAAAATATTTCGGATCTCAGCTTGCGGCGCCCTCGGAATGACATCCACGGCAATCACGAAATCGGCCCCCAGTTTTCTCACCACCGAAACGGGCAGGCGGTCCGCCACCCCACCGTCGACCAGCACCTGATCTCCCCGGATCACCGGCTCAAAAATGCCCGGAATGGATATGCTGGCCCGAACCGCTTGGTCGACAGGCCCTTCGGTGAATACAACCGGTTCCCCTGTAACGAGATCGGTGGCCACAATCGCCGTCGGAATCTGCAATTCTTCCAATGTTTTATGATGTGCGAGCAGACGGATCAACGCTTTCACCTTTTCCCCCGGGACAAACCCCTTTCGCGGAACCGTAAAATCAAGCCAATATTTTCTTTTTAAGGAACAAGCAAGCTTTTCGCACAGGTTGAGGTCCAGACCGTTGGCCAACAAAACGGCCATGATGCTTCCCATGCTGCTCCCGGCCACACAGTCGACGGGAATACCCTCTTCTTTCAGGACTTTCAAAACGCCCAAATGGGCAAACCCCCTGGCCCCTCCCGAACTCAAAGCCAATCCGATTTTGGGTCTGGTCATCCCTTTCCCACCTTTCTTTCTCATCTGCATTTCCGAAACATTTGGACAAAGCGGTCTAATCCGCCACCCCGTTGCGTAGACATAGTATTGATGCAGCTACTGTGAGGAGAGAATGCATATGAATCCAGCCCTTCTCCGAAGTCAATTCAAAACCGTTTTGCTGGCATCCGTCGCTTTATTCATCGCGGTGATCCTGGTGATGTACCCGGAGCAAGCCGTTAAATCATCATTAAGAGGATTACATATTTGGTGGGATGTTGTTTTTCCTGCATTGTTGCCGTTTTTTATCACGGCGGAGATGATGATGGGCTTCGGAGTGGTCCATTTTCTCGGAGTATTGTTGGAACCTTTGATGCGCCCCATCTTCCGTGTTCCGGGCGCCGGTGCATTTGTCATGGCCGTGGGCTTGATTTCCGGGAACCCCATGGGCGCCAAACTGACCGCCCGTTTAAGGGAACAAAATCTGGTTTCCAAAGAAGAAGGGGAGCGTTTGATATCCTTTACCAGCACCGCCGGACCTTTGTTTATTTTCGGAGCGGTGGCTGTCGGTTTTTTTGAAAATAAATCCGTCGGCTTGATCCTGGCCGTTGCCCACTATATCAGCGCATTTATCGTCGGATTTTCCATGCGCTTTTATGAAAAACAAGCCACGCCGACCCCACCCCCCGGCATCAAAAAAGGGTTTATTTTGACCCGTGCCATGGCGGCCATGCACCGCGCCCGGATTCAAGACGGCCGGACACTGGGGCAACTCATCGGACAATCCGTCACATCTGCCATTCAAACCTTGCTTTTAATCGGCGGGTTTATCATGATGTTTTCCGTGTTGACCCATCTGATCAACTATGTGGGAGTCACGGCACCGCTACTAAAAGGCATCTCCAATCTGTTGACCTTTTTTTCATTTCCGCCGGAACTGTCCGAATCCATTTTAGCCGGATTGTTTGAAATTACCGTCGGTTCGCAAGTTGCCAGTTCCGTCGACCCGTCCGTCCCGATGCTTTATAAATTGGCCATTGTCAGCTTGATCATCGGGTGGAACGGCCTTTCCATCCATGCCCAAATCGCCAGCATGATCAGTCGGACAGACATCCGGTATTATCCTTATTTTGCCGCCAAAATCCTGCACGGGTTTCTGGCGGCGCTCATTACCATACTCATTTTTCCGTTTTTCAAGCATTCTCTGCAAAATGACACAACCATTCTATCCGTCTTTCACCCGGTCACTTCCCCGGGCGCGTTTTCCGTCTGGGGAATCTTGCAAGGTTTTGCGGCCACCGTCACCCTGATTTGGTTTTTGGCGCTGGTTTATCAGGAAACAAAAGCCGTCACCGAATCCTTCCGTTACAACAAAACCCGCTGATCCTGATTTCAGCGGGCAAAATTTTCACTGAATTTTTTTCGGAGCGCTTTTTCCACGGTCCCGGGAACCAAATCTTTGACATCCGCCCCGTATCGGGCCACTTCTTTGACCATCGACGAGCTGATAAAGGAATGTTCATTGCTTGTCATCAAAAAAAAGGTTTCAACCTTATCATTCAATTTTCGGTTGATGGAAGCAATCTGCAACTCATACTCAAAATCGGAAATCGCCCGAAGGCCGCGTAAGATGGCATGGGGATTTCTTTTTTTCAAGTAATCGACCAACAAGCCGTTAAAACTGTCCACTTCGACATTGGAAAGATGCCGGGTGGCCTCCCGGATCATTTCCGTTCTTTCTTCTACTGAAAATAATGGATCTTTCGAAGAATTAACCAAGACAGCCACGATAATTTTGTCAAACACTTTTTTTCCGCGCTCAATGATATCCAAATGGCCATACGTAATCGGGTCAAAACTCCCCGGATAGACTGCCACTTTCACTCGGCTCACCCCATTCGTATAAAGAAATCGATGTATCCCGGTAATTTAGCAAGCGATAACGTCGAAAAGCCCCAATTTCTTCCGGGGGAACACATTCCGCCTCGTGTTCGGCAACAATCAAGCCTTCCTCTTTTAACAACCCGTGCTTGGAAATCTTTTCAATCGTGGGAGCCAGTAAATTTTTTTTATAAGGAGGATCCAAGAAAATATAATCAAATTGCAAACGGCGCTTTTTTAAAAGCGGCAACGCCCGTTGGACGTCATTCCGGTAGACCTCCACGAAATCGCTTAATTTGGAAGCACCGGCATTCATCCGGATTACATCACAGCTTGTCCGTGAAGAATCGATGAAAACGGCTTTGTCCAATCCCCTGCTCAACGCTTCCAGCCCCAATGCGCCGGTACCCGCAAACAAATCCAGAGCCATGCCGCCGTCAAAAAAAGGACCGATCACTTGAAACAAGGATTCTTTGACACGATCTGCCGTCGGGCGAACATGCTTGCCGGGAACCATTTTCAAGCGGGTTCCTTTGGCTTTTCCAGCAATGATTCGCATCGTTTTTTACACCTGACTTTATGAATAGATTATGAATGCATTACGTTTCTTATCCTACCATAAAGAACCGGCAAAAGAAAATCTGTAAAAAACATTCAAAGAAGAGGTATGAACGCCGGAAAAATGGAAATCATAAAGGATGACAGCATCTGCTGCGATGCTGTCAACCGCGGAGAAGACTTACGTTTCCCCAATAAGCTCTTCCTCCGGTTTCTCCTCTCCCATTGAAGACTTACGCATGAGTGCGTAAGAAACATGGGGCTCGCTATTGAGGCGAGCCATTTTTTTTGCATGAAAACCATTCTATCTTTCTTCTTCAAAGTCTTTGCGTTCTGCCGGCTCATCGGCTTCCGGTTGCAGGAACAAATCCCCGAACAACCAGTCCTCTTCCCATTCATTGACGGCCACCGGAGCTTCTTCCGGCTTGGCATCATCCCAATTTTCCTCGACCTTCAGATTTTCAATCTTGTCAGAAGGGGCTTGCACCTTGCGAATCGCTTTTTTCTTTGCCCGGTTTCTTTTGGCCATCCTTCTCCTCCTTTCCACTCGGATTTCTCTATACGATATGACAACACCCCAACGTCCGTCTGATTGAATGGCCCATGCTTTTTTACAAATAACGGCGGATCATGTTGGCTTCAAACGGAGTGATGACCCCTTCCATCACCATCGCATCCACAAAACGGTTGGATAATTCATGCCAACGCGGCGAACGTTGCAAACGGTCGATTTCCCGGGGGGTGAAGATCTGCCAGGGCAATTCCCGGGCAAAAGCCCAAAGTCCCATCCTGCCGTAAGTTCTGCGAATTTGCTTGGACTGATTGATCAAGGATTTAATTTTTTTGGGAGAAACGGCATTTCTGCCGACTGTCCGGTTAATCTCCTCCGCCAGCTCCACATAAAAAGCGTCACGCTGATTCATAAAACACTCCTCCTGCCGTAATATCCACCACCTTTGCCCGTCGGCGGATCGGTTTCGAACAATATATCTTATGTCTTTCACAAGAAAAAGTTTGTGATAAAAAAACAAACCGGCCATCCATGACCGGTTTCAGACCCGTTTCAGTCAAAATTGACTTCTGTCAGGTTTTGTGCACACAGATATTCATATAAAGGTTTGGTTTCTTCCGAGGTCGCAAAATCATCGCGGCTGACATATTCCGCCGCATCGGCGCGGGCATATTCCAAAACGGTGAAATCCTGGTTTAAATCCGCCACTTTAAAATCTGGAAGCCCGCTTTGCTTCACTCCCAAAAAGTCGCCGGGCCCCCTCAGCATCAAATCGCGGCGGGAAATCTCAAATCCATCCGTGGTTTCGGTCATGATCCGCATCCGCTCATTGCCGGTTTCCGATTTGGGGTTGGCCACCAGAATACAGGTGGAAGCCCCGCCGCCCCGGCCCACACGGCCGCGCAACTGATGCAACTGAGCCAGTCCGAACCGGTCGGCATCATAAATCACCATGACGGTGGCATTGGGGACATTGACCCCGACTTCCACCACGGTGGTGGATACAAGAACCTGCACATCATTTTCGGCAAACAAACGCATCACTTCTTCTTTTTCCGCCGGCGGCATGCGCCCGTGCAACAATCCGACCCGAAGGGGTGCCAGCTCGGTCACAAGCTGTTCAAACACTTCTTGCGCATTTTCCAGGTCCAGTTTTTCTGATTCTTCGATCAGCGGGCAAATCACATAAGCTTGCCGTCCGCTTTGGCATTCTTTCCGGATAAAATTCACGATGCGCGGCCACAATTCTTTTTTCACCCAATATGTGTCGACCGGTTGCCGTCCTTTCGGCATTTCATCGATCGTGGACACATCCATTTCGCCAAACACCGTGATCGACAGCGTCCGTGGGATGGGCGTCGCCGTCATGTGCAACACATCCGGCACTTCCCCTTTTTCCCTGAACATCGCCCGCTGTTTCACCCCGAAACGGTGTTGCTCGTCGGTAATGACCAAGCCCAATTTCCGAAATTCCACCACTTCCTGAATCAAAGCGTGGGTTCCCACAACCACATCCGCCAGCCCCATCTTGATTTGACCCTGCGCCTCTCTTTTTTCCCGTGCCGTCATGCTTCCCGTCAGCGTGATTACATTTAACCCCCAAGGAGACAATAACCCCTGCAATGAAGAAGCATGTTGCTCTGCCAAAATTTCGGTGGGCACCATGATCGCCCCCTGATACCCGCTCAAATAATTGGCATACAACGCGATGGCGGCCACAACCGTTTTTCCGGAACCGACGTCCCCCTGCAGCAGGCGGTTCATCTGTACCGGTTCCCGGAGATCATTGAGAATTTCGCGCGTCACCCTTTGTTGGGCTCCGGTTAAGGGAAAGGACAATCCGTTGATGAATTGCTCCACTTTTTCATCCGGAAACGCATGCGCCAGCCCTTTCCCCTTCGTCCGGTGGATCCGTCGCAACCACATGATTTTTAATTCGTACAGGAACAGCTCTTCATAAACCATGCGCCGCCGTGCCTGTCTCCCTTCTTCTTTTCCTTTGGGAAAATGCAGATAATACATAGCGGTGGCCCGCGGAATCAACCGGTACTTGTTTCTTAATGCTTGCGGCAAAATTTCCCCGATCTCCCGGCCGTACGCTTGAAAGGCTGAATGAATCAGCTTGCGGAGCCAGTTTACCTTGATTTTTCCGCTGACGGAGTAAACCGGTTCAAACCGGCCGGCATATTTTTCGATTTCCGACGGACTGATCAAGGTGCGATCCGCCGTCAGTTGCATCCGGTTCCGGTCCCATTTTCCGGAGACGACAATCGTTTTGCCGGTTTGCAGTTTATTTTTTAAAAACGCCTGGTTAAACCAAACCACCTGGACGGGAATACCGTGAACCAGGAGTTTTAACGTCATTCTTGATTTTTTCTTTCCGTACCAACGGACACTGGGTTGCCCGTAGACTTGCCCTTCCACCGTGACCCGCTCTTCATGCCGGGCTTCAGACAAGTCACTCAAACGATAGTCTTCATATCGGTATGGGAAATAGGATAATAAATCAGCGATCGAATGGATCCCCAACTCGGCAAGGGCTTCTTTTTTCTGTTTCCCCACTCCGGGAAGAACTTCCACGGAAATCTCCTGCAGGTTCTTCATTTTCCGGAATTCCCGAAAACCCGCTGTTCCAATGCCCTTCCCGTCGGAGTGTCAGCAAGCCCTCCCAGAGCCGTTTCCTTCAAGGCGACCGGCATGGATTGGCCAATTTTGTACATGGCATCAATCACTTCGTCGGCAGGAATCACACTCTTCACCCCGGCCATCGCCATATCTGCCGCAACCAGCGCAATGGACGCCCCCATGGCATTCCGCTTCACACAAGGCGCTTCCACCAAACCGGCAACCGGATCGCAAACCAGCCCCAACATGTTTTTCAACGCAATGGCAACCGCTTCGGCCGACATCGAAGGGGTTCCCCCGGCCATCTCCACCACAGCGGCGGCGGCCATGGCGGTCGCTGAACCCACTTCCGCCTGACAACCCCCGGCGGCGCCCGAAATGCATGCATTATTGGCGATGCAAAATCCGATGGCCCCGGCTGTGAATAAAGCGCGAACCATCGTTTCCCGGTCCGATTGCAATTTGTCAGCCGCGGCATGAATGGCTCCGGGTAAAATTCCGCAAGCTCCGGCAGTCGGCGTTGCGACAATTGTTCCCATGGCGGCATTCACTTCGGACACGGCCGTGGCTTTTGAAACCGCATCCAAAACAGTGGTGCCGGATAAAAAAACACCTTTATCCCGGTATGCCCGGATTTTTTTCGCATCGCCGCCGGTAATGCCGCTGTGAGACCGGATTTCTTCCGTCAATCCCCGTTCGATCGCTTCTGTCATCACATCCAGATTTTTACCCATTTCCTCCATAATCTCCGCCCGCGGACGATTCATCACTTCTTCCTCATGCCGGATCATCACTTCAGAGATCGGGATTTTCATGGTTTGAGCCACTTCTGTCAATTCTCTCACGGTACGAAAACGCATCAACAAAACCCCCTTTTCACAGAAAACCGCCGTCATCTGTGAAGAAACGGCGGTGGTGAAACTATAAAACCGTTACAGCGTGGATATCCTCCAAGTCGCGAATTTTTGCTTGCACCTTTTCGTCCACCGGTTGATCCGTCTCGATGGACATCAGTGCCTGTAAACCTTTTTCCTTACGCGACACCTGCATAAAGGCAATGTTAATTTTATGCTCGGCAAGGACACCGGCAACACGCGCGACCGCTCCGTATTTGTCTTGATGCAATACGAACAAGACCGGCCCGTTCCCTGACAAACGCAGTTCAAAGCCATTTAACTCCACAATTTCCATTTTTCCTCCACCGATGGACACCCCGACGATTTCCAGACTTCCCGCTTCGTCCTCCAGCCGGATCCGGGCCGTGTTGGGATGGTCCGTGATTTCATCGGATTCATGAAAGCGGATCTCGATGCCTTCTTGTTCGGCGATTTCCAGCGCATGCACCATCCGCTTGTCAAAAGTGTCAAAATCGAGCAATCCGCCGGCCAAGGCGACATCTGTCCCGTGGCCGCGGTAAGTTTTGGCAAAGGAGCCGTACAATGTAATCTCTGCACGGCTCGGTTTCCGTCCGAAAATGGTCCGTGCCGCTCTGCCGATACGGGCTGCACCTGCCGTATGGGAACTGGACGGCCCGATCATCACCGGGCCGATAATATCAAAAACCGTCCGATATTTCATAAGCTCCACCTCTTCAGACTGCTTTTCCGGCTCACAGCCGGTCCAAGGGCACAATGATGCAGCCGATGGTTCCGGGCCCGGCATGCGTTCCCACGGCAGGCCCGATATCCACCACATGTTGTTCCCGGATGTCAAACAGTTCCTGAGCCCGTGCCATCCATTGTTCTGCTTGTTCTCTTTTGGCTGCATGGATCACCGCCAAGGCAACGGGACGGCCCGACGCTTCCTTTTTCAAGCCGTCAAACACTTTTTGGACGGCCTTTTTATTTCCCCGCGCCTTATCAACGGCTTCCACTTCTCCGTCATCATTGATGGAAATGATCGGCTTGATGTTTAACAGGGTGCCGACCAAGGCAGCCGCTTTTCCGATCCGGCCGCCTTTTTGCAAATATTCCAGGGTATCGACCAAAGCAAGCAACCTTTGTTCCTGCCGGATCTTCATCGCCATGGACAACAGTTCCGAAAGCGGCTTGCCTTCTTTGGCGGCACGTGCCACCAGAACGACGATCACTCCCAAACAAAAGGTGACCGTTTTGGTGTCAACCACTTCAATTTTGACATCGGGATATTCTTCTTCCACCATGGATTTTGCCAGCAAAGCAGATTGATAAGTCCCGCTCATTCTCGATGAAATATGAAAAGATATGATTTCTTTGGCCCCGTTAAAAACGGCTCGTTTAAACGCGCTGACAATATCCAGCGGAGAAGGTTGTGAAGTGGTCGGCAATTGATCCGTCCGGCTCATTTTCAGATAAAACTCATCCGGAGTGATGTTGATTCCGTCCTGATAAGATTCCCCATCCAAATGCACATTGATCGGGATGACCGTGATGCCCAGTTCTTTTGCAAGCGACTTGGGAATATCTGCCGTACTGTCTGTAATGATTTTAACGTTCCCCATTTGATCCTCCCCTTACTCAACCGCAAACAAGTAGTAATAGACCGGCTGACCACCGTCATACAGTTCGATTTCCACATCGGGATATTGTTCTTCCAAGTCTTGCACCAGGTCTTGTGCCTCAGCTTCTTCCAATGCTTCCCCGTAGAAGACCGTCACAATGTCCGTGTCCTCATCAATCATGTCGGCCAATAAAGCCAGGGACGCTTGCTTTAAGTCCTCGTCGACGACTTCGATTTTGCCTTCCAGGATGCCAAGGTAATTTCCTTGCTCAATCTGATGCCCATCCACTTGGGAATCGCGTACAGCCACGGTGATTTCGCCTGATTTCACTTCTTGGAAAGCTTCCGTCATGTTCTCCTTGTTTTCTTCAGGCGAAACGGTTGCATCAAAAGACAACAACGCTGCCATTCCTTGCGGAATCGTGCGTGTCGGCAAAACATGCACCGGCTGGTCCACCACTTCTCCCACTTGTTCTGCGGTTAAAATAATATTTTTATTATTCGGGAGGATAATTACATGCTCTGCATGGAGTTGTTCCACGGCACGAACCAGATCCTCCGTGCTCGGATTCATTGTTTGACCGCCTTCAATCACCACATCCGCGCCCATCGAACGGAAAATGTCCGCAATTCCTTTCCCGGACGCGACGGCCACAATGCCGTATGGGTTCTTTTCAGCCGGCTTTTCTTCCGTTTTGGTCTTGGGTGCCGGTGTTTTGTTGACCACATCGTCATATTGCTCGCGCATATTTTCAATTTTGATTTTTTTCAGGTCGCCGAATTTCATTGCAAAGTTCAGCACGTCTCCGGGATATTCGGCGTGAATGTGGACTTTCACCAGCTCATCATCGGAGACGACCAGGATGGAATCCCCGAATTGCCCCAATGCCCGGCGGAATTCCGCCTCTTCAAAGGATTCGGTTTCCCGGCGGTCCGTCATCAGGTTAATCATAAATTCGGTGCAATATCCGAACTGAATGTCCGCCGGATCCAATTTGGACTGCGCAGACTCATGAGCCAGATCCGAAATGGACGACAAATCATCCGGGAGGGCTTCGGAAGCATCGTCCTCTTCCCCTCTCAGGGCGGCAAGCATTCCTTCATAAATATAAACCAGGCCTTGTCCGCCGGCATCCACCACCCCGGCTTGCTTTAACACGGGTAAGAACTCCGGGGTCTTTGATAACGCTTTTTTTGCTTCGGTTAAAACGGTATTCATCACAACGGCCGGATCATCGGTGGCAAGTGCCTGTTTCTTTCCGGCCTCTGCCGCTTCGCGTGCCACGGTCAGAATGGTTCCTTCCACCGGCTTGATCACTGCTTTGTAAGCCGTATCGACCCCTTGCTGAAAGGCATCGGCCAGCTGGTGAGACGAAATAAACACCTTATCCGCCACTGCTTTGGAAAAACCACGAAATAACTGGGAAAGAATGACGCCGGAGTTTCCTCGTGCTCCCATTAACAAACCTTTTGCGAGCGCTTGCGCCAATTCCCCCACGGTCCCGGCGGTTGCAGAAGCTTTTTCCATCTCTTTGACACCGGAACTGATGGTTAAGCTCATGTTGGTTCCCGTATCACCGTCCGGCACGGGGAAAACGTTTAAAGCATTCACTTTTTCCGCGTTTTTGTTGAGTGTCTTGGCACCCGCCCGCATCATCTGTAAAAACTGTGATGTATGGATTTGTTGCTTTGTCACAATGCTCCTCCTTACTCTTCATTCACCAGTCGAACACCTTGCACAAAGATGTTCACTTTATTAACTTTGACTCCAATAATTTCACTGAGCGTGTATTTCACTTTTGACTGCACATTACTCGCCACTTCCGAAATTTTGGTGCCGTAGCCGACAATGATGTACAGATCGATCACAATTTCGCCGTTTTCTTCTCGGACTTCAATTCCCTTGCTCAAGTTCTCTTTTCGCAATAATTCCGTAATCCCGTCTTTCAATTGACTGCGTGATGCCATGCCGACCAATCCGTAACAATCCATTGCCGCGATCCCGGCAACCGTGGCAATCACATCATTGGTCACTTCAATCTGTCCAAGTTGTGTGGCTATTTCAACGCTCATTTTGATTCCTCCCAAGTGAGGTTCTTATTCCAGCTAGGTCAATTGTACAATATTAACATAACGAATAAAAGAGCAATAATATTCATCATACTGAACCTGTCAACTCCTTGCAAGCAGCGGGGAGGTATGCTAAAATGACCAGGTGTTTAGTCCATAAAGTTACCGGATGGTAACGTTTCATCGGTTGGAACGAGTGAGAAACAGGAGGTGTCAACATGGCTCGTCGTTGTTTTGTAACGGGAAAACAAGGGCATGCTGGAAATAAAGTAAGCCATTCGAACCGCAAAACGCGGAGAAAATGGGGCGCCAATGTCCAAAAAGTCCGCATTCTTGTCGACGGAAAACCAAAGCGCGTGTATGTAAGCACCCGCGCACTGAAATCCGGCAAGGTTACCCGTGTATAATGCCAGGAAAAAAGCACCGTGAAGAGGTGCTTTTTTTGTGGTTTCTTTTTTATTGCGGATCCTTTTTAAAAGCAGCCAGGATCGCTTTCACCACCCCGCCCAAAAACTTCGGCAATTTAAACGTGTAAAATTTCACCAGGATCACCCCTTATTTCAACAATTCACCAGGATCGACAAAAGGAAGAAGACCCTATTTTTCAACTTATTTATATTCTATAAATGAGAATGTGTACCTAGAACACCCGGAAAAATCCTGAAAGACGAGCCCGAATTTTTCTTCCCGAAACAAGAAAAACCTGCGGAACACCGCAGGTTTTGTTATTCCCGGCTTTCGATCACCAAACAAATTCCTTCTTCAACCGAAACAAAAGCCGGCACTTTCACCAACTCATTGCTGATTCCCCGGGTTCCTCCCCGGTACAACGTTTCCTTTTTGAGCGGATATTTCAATCCGTCCGTCTCGATCCCGGTCACTTTCCGCGAAACCGGAAGCAACGAAACATATTGAAACTCTTTGGAGTCAAACTTCATTTTTCCCGGTCCTGAAAGCAAGCGCAACCGGTTTGCAGGATGAAGCATGGTCGCATTTTTGCCCTCTTCCTTTAACCATTCCAACAAGCCGATGTTGGCCAGCATATGGTCCGCCCGGTCTCCGCCCAGCGCTCCCAGGATCAAAATTTCATCCGGTTTTTGCCGCGTGGCACAGAGGAGGGCAAAATGCAAGTCGGTCACTTCTTTTTCGGCAGGAAGCGGGATGACCCGCACTCCCTTTTGTTTTAACGTTTCAATATAGTCAATGCCTGTGGTGTCAAAATCCCCCACGGCAATATCCGGAACCAATCCGTGCGCTTCCAGGCTCACCGCCCCGGCATCCGCCGTAATAATCAAATCCGTTTCCGGTCGAATGAGTTCCGCCTCAAAACGGGAGAAATCACCGCCGGCAATCACAACCACCCTGTTTTTGTCCAATCTTCTCACCATCTATCCCTGTCTTCTGATCAGTTGCGGCGCCGACCGGCAAATTCCCGCCATGATGAGGAAGGTCAGGATCACTTCCGGCAAAATGTAGGACAAGTTATACACCAGCGAATACAGATAGACGGATTGGCCGGCGGGAGTGAATGCTTTGAAAAAAATAACCCCGGACAGGAAATGGGCCGTCAGCCGCAATCCGCCGGACAAGAGAAGCCCCAAAGACAGGAAGAGCAATGGCTTTTTCGTATCTTCACCAATCCGGATCCATCCGGCAACCCCCAAGGCCCCGAAAGCAAGCGGATAGTCCAGAACAGCCTGAGCCGGATGAATCACCGTGCCTCCCAATATCCACAGCAACAGCCCGGTGATTCCGCCGCAAAGGACCCCTGCTTTGGCCCCGCGACGCAAAGCCACTGCCGCAATCGGAACCATGGAAAAGGTCACCGAACCGCCGTTGGGCCATAAATGAAACGGAATCATCAGCTTATGAAGTACCACGGCGATTGCAGCCATCATTGCGATTTCTATCATAGTGACCAGTTTTTTGCCCGCCATTTTCTCCACCTTTTTGTTTATTTTTCAGCCGCCTGCCGGATGGCTTTGATCGCTTCCGCCCGCTTCTTCTGGCCGAAGATCGCCGAACCGGCCACCAACACATTGGCTCCGTACTCCACCGCCAAGCGGGCCGTTTCCGGCTGAATGCCGCCATCCACTTCGATATCCACATGCATCCGTCCCTGCTCGTCCAACATTTGCCGGACCTCCCGGATTTTCGGCAACACATTTTGAATAAACCGTTGTCCGCCGAACCCCGGATTTACCGTCATCAACAAAACGAGATCCACTTCCGGCAAAATCGGTTCCAGCATTTGCACGGGCGTTGCCGGATTAATCACCACGCCGGCCTTCACGCCCCGTTCTTTCACATAAGAAACCGTCCGGTGCAAATGCGGACAGGTCTCTTGATGAACGGAGATCAAATCGGCCCCGGCTTTGACAAAATCGTCAATATACCGGTCAGGCTCTTCAATCATTAAATGAACATCCAAGGGTAATCCGGTATGGGGACGGATTGCTTCGACAACCAGCGGCCCCATCGTGATATTCGGTACAAAATGCCCATCCATCACATCCACATGGATCCAGTCGGCTCCGCCTTTTTCCACTTCCTGAATCTCCTTTTTCAAATTGGCAAAGTCCGCGGACAATATCGAGGGAGCAATCTTAATCATCAGGTATATCTCCTTTCCAACGCCTCTTTAATCTCTGTCAAAAACTGTGTGTAGTGCTGATACCGCTTTTCGTCCATCTCTCCCTGACGGAGCGCCTCTTTGACCGCACAATCCGGTTCATTGATGTGCAGGCAACCACGAAACCGGCATTCCGGAGCGCGCCGGCGGATCTCCGGAAAACAATCCCCCAGCTCAACCGGTTCCATGCCTTTGAAATGGAGTTGGCTAAAACCGGGCGTATCCGCCACTTGTCCTCCTTCCGGCAAAATAAGCAGCTCCACTTGCCGGGTGGTATGGCGCCCACGCCCGATTTTGTCACTCACCTTCCCGGTTTCAAGCTTTTGCCCGGGCAGCAATTCATTTAACAGAGAACTCTTTCCGACACCGGATTGACCGGCGAAAACGGAGACTTTTCCTTTGAGATGTCGTTTCAGTTCATCGATTCCTTCTCCGGTTTTGATGCTCGTCTCAATAACGGGATAACCTGCCGGTTCATAGACCGACCGGATTTTTTCAATTTCCTGTTCATTTTTGACCAAGTCTTTTTTGGTCAAAACAATAACCATCTCCAAACCCTCGCGTTCCCCGTGAACCAGGAAACGGTCCAGCGGCATGGGCTGAAAACGGGGACGTTTGAGGGAACCCACCACAATCGCTTGATCCACGTTGGCAATCGGCGGACGGATTAATTCAGAAGAACGGGGTTGAACGGAGGTCACCACGCCTTCGTCCAACCCCGTTTGTTCGATTTCCACCAAATCGCCAACCAGCGGAGTCAGCTTTTTCTTTTCAAATTTAAAAACACCACGCGCCCGGCATTGAATCACTTTCCCTTCATCCGTGCGCACGTAGTAAAACCCGCTGATTGCTTTTACGATTTGACCAAAGGGCATCGGAGACCTCCTTTAGTTGATTAGTGTTTCGGGAAACAACCAGACCCTTTAACTTTCGGTGTATTGAGATATACCTCGACGGTTTCGCCTTCCTTAATGGTAGTACCTGGTGCAGGTTTTTGTTTAAAAACTGTGTTTTCCGGACCAGTACCATTTGAACACCAAAAGGCTTGAATTTTATATCCATTATCATGGGTCGGCAGATTGGATTCAAACTCGCCCCTGTAATCTTTTACCATGACCCCGTCAATTCCGACTTTGAGTTTAATTTTTGTATCCGATGAAAATTCTGTTCCCGGTTTCGGGGATTGTTCCACCACTTTTCCCGGATCTCCCTCGACATAGCTGATTTCCGGTTTTCCCAAACCGTGGCTCTCTGCAAACTTCACGGCATCTTCTTCCGTTGCAAAGGTTGGAATCACATTTTCCTGCGCTTGTTGCTGTTCAGAATCACTTCCATCCCCGGTAAACAGTCCCCAAACGGTGGTAAAGCCCCAGATGCTCAACATGACGATGACTGCAATGGTAAAGAGGCCAAACAACAGCTTTTGCCACCAAGGCAATTTGGCTTGCACATTTTCAAGCCAGACAACCGTTCGTTGCAGGACCGTTTTTTCTTTGTCACCGGAAACATTTTTCAGCCGCTCCAGATTGGTCAGCGTGCGCTCCCCGAGCCCTTGCGTTTGTCCCTTTTGCGGGGACGGTTCTTTTTTGCCGGAGCGAATCTCCGGACGCTGTACCGGCGACTCATATTGTTCGTCATTGTTCGACGATTCTTCATTCAACGGAATCGTCTGGAACATTTCCTGTCCTTGATTCCGTTGGTGATTCACCCAATTGGCTTCCATATGAGGCGTCAATTGGACCGCATACTGGATGCTTTTCATCATGTCCCGGGCCGATTCGAACCGGTCTTCCGGATTTTTGCTCAAGGCCTTCATGACGATTTCCGCAACATTATCCGGAATATTCGAGTTATATTTCCGGGGATCTTCAGGTGTTTCCTGTAAATGTTTCAATGCAATGCTGATGGCTGAATCCCCGTCAAACGGAATTCTTCCGGTTAACATCTCATACAATACAATTCCCAACGAATATAAATCCGATTTCTCGCCAATCACTCCGCCCCGGGCTTGTTCCGGTGAAAAGTAATGAACCGACCCCATCACTGATCCTTGTTGGGTAATCGTGGATGAGCTGGCGGCACGGGCAATTCCGAAGTCTGTCACTTTGGCGCGCCCGTTGGGACCGAGCAAAATATTGTGGGGCTTGATGTCCCGGTGCACAATCTGATTCTCGTGGGCATGGGCCAATCCGTCACAAATCTGAACGGCAATCGTCGCCGCTTCCTGAACGGGCAGGGGACCGCGCTCCTGAATGTACTGCTTCAAGGTCGGACCTTCCACCAATTCCATCACAATGTAATGCGTAAAGTGATCGCGCCCCACATCATAAACATTGACAATATTGGGGTGAGACAAACTTGCAGCAGCCTGGGCTTCCCGGCTGAATCGACGTATAAATTCCGAATCATTACTGAGGGATTCACTCAGGACCTTGATGGCGACATATCTGTTTAAAAGCACATCTTTTGCTTTATATACAACGGCCATCCCTCCGCCGCCGACGCGGCTGACGATTTCGTAACGTCCCCCCAGCTTCTTCCCTTCCATCTGCATGGTCACCTCGTTCCTCCTTGCACCCGATTAAGATGTCGCTGACCTTCCTGTATGCCTTAGTAAGATAAGGGAAATATTATCTGTTCCGCCGGCGTCCAACGCCATTTTTATCAGCTGATCCGCTTTCTCATCCAAGGACATGGTTTTGGAAGATAAAACAAGCCCGATTTCCCTCTCGCTAACCATTGTAGTCAGTCCGTCTGAGCATAGGAGCAACGTGTCTCCCTGACTCCATGGTGTATTGATCAAATCCACTTCCACTTCTTCACTTGTTCCGACTGCCCGGACGATCATATTGCGTTGCGGATGATTTGCCGCTTCTTCTTCAGTGATTTGCCCATGTTTTTTCAAAAGATTGACATAGGAATGATCTTCGGTCAATTGATAGAGTCCGCCATTATGCAGCATATATGCCCGGCTGTCTCCCACATGGGCCAAGACAACTTCTTTGGTGTCTACAATGGATGCGATCACCGTTGTACCCATCCCTTTATATTGGTTATTCTCAGCTGCCATATTATATACGGTTTCATTCGCTTTCCCTACTGCATGAAGAAGTAAGTCACTTTTTTCATCCGTAGATATATCCAAGGGTTGGGCTGAGACCACCTGTTCAATGGTTTCCACGGTCTTGCTGCTGGCTACGTCTCCAGCCTGATGCCCGCCCATTCCATCCGCAACAATGGCAATCACAGCCCCGGATTTGGTCACAATCAGACCTGTGCTGTCTTCGTTCAGATCACGCACACGTCCGATGTCTGTGCGCCGAGCTAGCTCCATTCCGGTTACCCCTTTCCCTTTCAGTTTCCCTTGGTTGAAATGCAATATAGAGGAAATGACGTTTCTCAACCTTCGCGTTTTCCTCGGGAATCGATTGCATGCCGCCCGAAAAATTCTCATTTTGACTGGTTGTGTTTGGCCCGCAATTGTCCGCATGCCGCATCAATGTCATGTCCTTGTTCTCTGCGGATGGTTGTATTGATATGATATGAGTCCAAAATCCGTTTAAACTCAAAAATTTGTTCCCGCGGCGTCCGGGTGTAATTGCGTTCCGGAACGTAGTTGACCGGAATCAAATTGACCAGACAATTTTTTCCTTGCAGCAGTTGCCCCAGTTCGTGGGCATGTTCATCCTGGTCGTTTTTCCCGCCGATCAAGGCATATTCAAAAGTGAGCCGGCGTCCGGTCTCATTGATGTAGTACCAACACGCTTCCAAAAGTTCAGCGAGCGGGTACTTCCGGCTGATGGGCATCAATTTCTTGCGCAATTCCTGATTGGGCGCATGCAGAGAAATGGCCAAACCCACTTGCCAATTTTCATCAGCAAACCGATAAATATTCGGCACCACTCCACTGGTGGAAACGGTAATATGTCTTTGCCCGATATTTAAACCATGCGAATCATTGATCGTGCGAACAAAACGCATGGTGGCATCGTAGTTTTCAAAAGGCTCACCGGAACCCATGACAACAACCGATTTCACTCTTTCATTCGTTTGGTCCAAATATTTTTGAGCCATCATCACTTGCGCGACAATTTCTCCACTGGAAAGGTTCCGTTTCAATCCGCCCAGTGTGGATGCACAAAATGTACATCCCAACCGGCATCCCACTTGGGTGGTCACACAAACGCTGATTCCGTAATTGTGCCGCATGACCACGGTCTCAATGGCATGTTGGTCATGCAAACCAAACAAGAATTTCACCGTACCGTCTTTGGAAACCTGGCGGGTGATGATTTGAAGCGGTGCCAGTTGAAAATGCTCCTCCAAGGTTTCCCTCAACGTTTTGGGAAGATTCGTCATCTCCCGGAATGAATCAACGCGTTTCACATAAAGCCAATCCATCACCTGTTTGGCCCGGAATGCCGGTTGATTCCTTTCTTTCATCCATTCCATCCACATTTCATAAGTCAAATCGTATGCAAAAGGTTTCATAAATGATCTCACCAATTCCTAACTAGCCATCCATCTTGAACAGGGAACGCCTGTTCAAAACTTTTCTTATTATATCATAGTCCCAATGAAAGAAAAGGGACAGCTCGTGAAGATTTTTGTGTCCTTTCTGACAGATATTGCGGCTTCTCCTCCCCCCTGTGTCACTTCGACTCCAAACCGGCTCTTCGCACATCCACGTCATAATGAATGCGGATCGGTATTTGGGAAAAGTCTTTTTCCCAGTTCAACCGGTGATACAGTTTCGGGTAATAAGCCTTTACAAATTTGCCAAGGGCAAAGATATCTGTATTGTACTCTTTTTGGGCCAGATCAATCAGCTTTTTCGCAGATTTATCATATTCATGTTGGACCATATTACTGAGCATCTGGTATTTTTGCGGTTGATCCAGCTTATACGAAGTACATTCTTTGACCGTGATTTCCCCTTCCATGCTCACGTTCACGTCGATCGCCGGTTCCTTTTCCGAAATGTGAATGTTGCTGGAGGATGATTTTGGAAAAAACACGATTTGCCCTTTCTGTTGTTGGGGGCAATCGATCATCACCGGCCATCCGGGTTTGTGTTCCCGGACATGCAGCAATGCATTGACCAAAGGCGGTTTCAAAACCCCGAGCAGGCGGTCATTTTTAAAAATGCCGATTCCGTTCCAAACATAGCGGTTGTCAGAGACGCGGAAAACATTCAAAATCGGGGCCCGTTTGGCCGGGTTGGACAATTCCTCAAAATACTCCCCCAAAACCATCGACGGAAAACGCCCATTTTTGATTCCGGTATCGATCGTTTCCCGCAAATAATCGATGGGAATTTCTTCGAGACGAACCTGAACGTCCAAGGCATCCTTCGCCTCGCCTTGAATGATCACCGGCCACAAATGGCGCCGGATTTGTTGATTTCGCCTCAATCCTTCCATCAAATCTCTGGTCCCGTTTTTCGCCAACTCCTCACCGATCAACAAAATTTGAGTGTGTCCCGTAAACAAAGGATAATTGGTTTCATTCTCGATTTGCATGAATGCTTCCTGGAGGGTGCGTCCTTCCTCCGAAAATAATTCGACAGCTCCGGCACCTCCGCCTCCTCCCCCACCTTCTTCACCGCCGCCGACGGTTTTGCGGGGGTTCGGGACTTGGATTGACACTTTATGCCCCAACGGGCTTTGGTCCACCGCCAATGCCACGACAACCGCCCGTTTTTCAATTTCGATCGCATCCCAACATCCACTGGTCAACATCAGGGACAACACCGAAAGTATGATGACCCATCTTTTTCTTTGGAGAAGATTAAATTTCATCGCGAACTTCTCCTTTCTTCTTGCGAATCACGGCAACCAGCAACAGAACCACGGGAATGATGACAGAAATGACGCCATCATAAAGCCCGATCCGATCGGCATAAATCCCCACTTCCTGTGTATTCTCCGGGATCAATGCCAAGTACAAAAAAACCGGGACGGCGAGAAAAGCAATCAAGCGGCGGTACCTTTCGGAAAGGCGAAAATACTCGATGATGATTTGAACCAAAGCCGAAAACAAATTGACCACCGATGTATAACCCGCAACCAGCCAAATTGATAAAATGGCCGATTCGATCCGCTCAAACAAAATGTCTTCCATCTTGACCACTTTGGCCACTTCCAAAACAGGAAACATCAAATTTTTCACTTCGTCGATCCCAAAAACACTCAAGGAAATGGCACACAAGTACCAATACGAAATGGTGATGGCGAGGATGGAAATCATATTTGCTTTTTTCATTTTCTCCGGTTGTTGATAAAACCCGGAAAAAATCATCACCACTTGAAATCCGGCAAAAGCAAAAGCGCCTCCCATCAACGCTTTCGGCAAGACCATCGGATCCAGTTGAAAGAGCGGCAGAATGTTGGTGATTTCCCCGCTTTGAAACAAAGCATATATCATGGACAAGAAAGGGATCAACGTGATCGGGAACAAAAACTCGTTCAATTTGGCAATCACTCCGAGATCACTTCCCGCACCAAAAGCCGCCGCCAAAAGAAAAATAAGCATCACGGCTTCCACAGGGGTGCGCGGCAACATGGTCGTCACCACGGTTTCCCCAAAAATGCGCACGACTGATGCCGTCCCCATGACAAAAAAAAGCGCCACCATCAACAAAAAGGGAAAACTAATGACATATCCGACCCACTTTCTTTTTCTGGAACCCAAAATGTAAGGGGCAAACTGCACCAGTGTCATCCCGGGAAACCGCTGACAAAGCCGGGTCATCAAATACACCAGGATCGCCACGACCACCCCGGACAAAAGAATCACCCAAATCATATCGTTTCCGGCCGATTCCCCGACCGACCTCGGCAAACTCAGGACACCGGCTCCAAAAATGGTGGAATAAAGAAGCGTGAAAGCCTGATAGGAAGTGATGACTTGTTTGGATGCGGTTTTACGATCCATCTTTGGTTCCTCCCTTTTTCAAGCGGATTTTATTATGTGTCTGATAGATGGTCGGTCGTTTTTTCATCCACGGCCACGGGATGCGGATCAGGGAGTCTCTGAGATCCCGCAAATTCAAGGGGGCAAACGGAGCCATGTACGGCACGCCAAAAGACCGGAGCTGAACCAGATGCAAAAGCAAAAGCATCAATCCGATCATGATGCCAAACAACCCGAACATCGCTGCGACGATCATGAACGGAAAGCGCAGCAGACGGACCGAAATGGCTGCATTGTAATTGGGATTGGCGTACGAGCTGATCGTCGTCAAACCGACAACAATCACAAAGGCGGGGGAAACCAGTCCGGCGGTCACCGCCGCGTTCCCAATGACCAGCGCCCCGACAATCCCGATGGTCGGCCCGATCGGTCCCGGAAGGCGAATGCTGGCTTCCCGCAAAATTTCCACACTGATCTCCATGATCAATGCCTCCACAATTGCCGAAAACGGCACGGTGGCCCGTCCCGCAGCCATCGCAAGCATCAAGTCGGAAGGGATCATTTCAGGATGAAACGAAATGAAAGCGATGTAAAGTGCCGGCAACAATAAGGCGATAAACAAACTGAGCAAACGGATAAACCTCAGGAACGTCGAAATCAAATAACGCTCGTAATAATCCTCCGGACTGTTGTAAAACTGGCTGAACACCGCCGGGGCAATCAACGCTTGGGGAGCCCCGTCCACCATCACGGCCACTTTCCCCTCCAACAAATGCGAGACCACCGTGTCCGGCCGTTCCGTGTTTTGTAACAGCGGAAACGGCGTCCACATTTGATCCTGGATCATCTCTTCAATATAACCGGCTTCCAGAATCCCGTCGATTTTGATCCGTTTGATCCGCTCTTCCACTTCTTGCACGATTTGTTTTTCGCTGATCTCTTCAATATACAAGACGGCAACCGTCGTCTTGGTCCTTTTTCCCACCGCGATATACTTCACACGCAGGGATGGATCCCGCAGACGATGGCGGATCATGGACAAACTGAAATTTAAGGTTTCACTCAATCCTTCACGGGGCCCTCGCACCACTTGTTCTGCCCGTGGTTCATCAACACCCCGGGTAGCCCAACCTTTCGAGCCGACAATCAACCCTTTTTCGGAACCATCCACCAATAAAACGGTGTCCCCTCCCAACACGCCTTCCAAGACTTTTCTCATCTGATCGACTTCTTCCGTCTCTCCGGCCTCCACTTCGTTGACAATCGTTTCCCACGGATCCGACAGCTCTTCTCCTGTTTTTTCCAGCTTGATCAGCGGCCGGATTAAAAAATTATGGGCCAACTCTTTATTGATCAACTCATCAAAATAAATCACGGCCGCTTTTTTCCGGGGTTGGTCAATCGTGAACTCACGTATCACCAGATCCGAGGAATCACCGAGAACATTTTTGATAAACTCCAGATTCTGATCCAAATCCGGATAGACGGGTGTTTCCTCTTTCACCGCTTTATTTAATTGTTGTTCATTATGTTCTTCCAATTTCTTTTTCTTTTTGCGTTCCCTGTTTAAAACACGATTGGGTCTTCTCATTAAACATCACCATCCATAACTTCCCACCAAGCCCGGGAAATCATGCATCGGGGGATGGAATAAAAAAATCAGCGGGATGTTGTTCCCGCTGATTTCCGGCACATGGGCGCATCGCCCTGAACCTTTCAATGTTTGATCATCCGTGAAATAAAAAAACCGTCACTCAGAAAATCGTGCGGCAGGATTTGAATCCAACCGTCCCCTGAACGAACCCGGCTTTTCACCGGATCCGGCAATTCTTCCTTCCAAGTGTTGTCACCGGAAAAATCCGGATGCCTTTTTAAAAAGGACTCCACCTGCTCCCGGTTTTCACGCGGTTCCCAAGTACAGGTGCTGTACACAAGAACCCCGCCCGGTTTCAGCAGCGGGGCAGCCGCATCCAGCAACTCTTTTTGCAACTGTGCCAATGCCTCAATATTCTCCGCTTCTTTGCCCCATTTTAAATCCGGTTTGCGCCGGATCACCCCCAATCCGGAACAGGGGGCATCCAGCAAAACGGCATCAAACGAATGCGGTTGAAATGATCCGGGCAGGTTCCGCCCATCCAATTGGCGGACGGAAATGATATCTATTCCCAGTCGCGAAGCATTGGACCGGATCAGGGAAAGTTTGTGGTCATGGACATCACAGGCCACAATGTGTCCCTGATTCTTCATCAATTCCGCCAGATGCGTCGTTTTCCCCCCGGGAGCCGCGCAGACATCCAACACTTTCATGCCGGGGGCCGGTGCCAAAACACGCGCCACCAGCATCGAACTTTCATCTTGAATGGTGCAATACCCTTCCCGGAACCACGGGGTGAACGCCGGGTTTCCACCGCCTGAAATCGCCACGCCTTCCGGTGCGATCCCGGATGCCTCCGCCCGGCCGTTTCCGGTTGCATTCCACTCTTTGATGAAAACATCCCGATCCATCTTCAGCCGGTTCACCCGGACACTCACCCGGGGAGGATGATGATTGGAAAGCAATGCCGCTTTTGTCTCTTCCTCCCCGTATGCCTGTTCCATCCGTTCGATCATCCACCCGGGATGAGAATACGAAACCGCTTTTTCCGCCAGGGTTTGCGGATTTTTTTTCGGTGTCAGGCGGCGCCGGTTCCTTAAAAAAGAACGCAACACCCCGTTGACCAGTCCGCTGATGCCCCGGTGCCCCCTCTTTTTGCTGATTTGCACCGTTTCGTAAATCGCCGCCCGCTCCGGAATCTTATCCAGATAAAGCAATTGATAAATACCGAGCCTGAGCAGTTGGCGGACCCAGAGCTCCAAAGAGCCGACGCCTTTTTTCACCAACTGGTTCAATATCCAATCCAGTGTGTTTTTTCGTTGGATCGTTCCGTAAACCAGTTCGGTCACCAGGCGCTTGTCCTTTTCATTCAACGGGGACGCTTGCAGCACCTGATTCAAAAGCAAATTGCTGTATGCTTGTCTTTCTTCCCATTTCTCCAAAATGGAAAGAGCGGTTTCCCGGGCATTGCCCTCCCTTTGTTTAGTCACCGAACCGATCTCCTGCCTTCATCTGCCGGCCGTTGATAAATTGCTTGGCCGACATCGGTTTTTTTCCGGAAGGCTGTACTTCCGTCAATCGCAACATTCCGTTGCCGGTGGCCACCACAATGCCGTCGGCATCCAACCGGATCACCGTGCCGGGCTCGTCTTGCGTTTCTTCATTCACCACCGAAGCCTTCCAAATTTTAAACGGTTTTCCCTTCCACATGGTATAGGCAACCGGCCACGGGCACAAGCCGCGGATTTGACAATCCAGTTCCCGGGCGGAACGTTTCCAGTCGATTTTTTCATCTTCGCGGGTGATATTGGGGGCAAACGTCGCCTGCTCATCATCTTGCGGAACGGCCTGCACCGTGCCGTCGAGAATGGAAGGAAGAACTTCTTTTAATAATTCTGCGCCAAGATTTGCCAATTTATCATGCATGGTCCCCACATTATCCTCAGAAGTGATCGGAATCGCCCGTTGCAAGAGCATGTCTCCGGCATCCAACGCTTTGACCATGTACATGATCGTCACTCCGGTTTCCTTTTCCCCGTTGATGATGGCATGGTGGATCGGAGCGCCTCCCCGGTATTTGGGCAACAACGAGGCATGAACATTGATACATCCGTATTTGGGGGCTTCTAAAACAGGTTCCGGCAAAATTTGACCGTATGCCGCGGTCACAATCAAATCCGGCTGCAGTTCCAAAACCCGACGGATGCCTTCCTCCGATCTCAATTTTTGCGGCTGGAACACCGGCAGATCATGATTTAAGGCTTCCACCTTGACCGGGGGCGGCGTCAATACTTTTTTTCTTCCTTTGGGGCGATCCGGCTGGGTCACCACCCCGATCACTTCCACCTGCTCTTTCTCTTCCAGCAACACACGCAAAGAGGGCACGGCAAAATCCGGCGTGCCCATAAATAACACTCTGGCTTTGCTCAATCCAATTCCTCCTCCGGACGGAATACGCGGTCAGCAATATCGATAAACAATACACCGTTTAAATGATCCACTTCATGTTGCAAGGCCCGGGCCAAATAGCCTTCCGCTTCGAGTTCGAGCGGATTTCCGTCCCGGTCCTGCCCGGTGACTTTCACCCATTGTGCCCGCCGCACTTCCCCCAACAGGTTTGGAATGCTCAAGCACCCTTCCGGCGGGGCGAGTTGTTCCCCTTTCTTTTCGACGATTTCGGGATTGACGATTTCAATCAACCCTTCCCCGACATCAACCACAATCACTCTTTTTAATATCCCGACTTGCGGGGCCGCCAATCCGACACCTTTTGCATCATACATGGTTTCTGCCATGTCATCGAGCAGTTTGTGAAGCCGTGCGTTGAATTTCTGAACCGGACGGGCTTTTTTCTTCAAGACCGGATCCGGGTATTGAACAATGTTGCGAATCGCCATCATCAAGCTCCTTTCCTGTCTTTTCTTTATAAAGCAGTGACCGGAATCAATGATTCCATTCCATCCCGGTCCAAACTGATTTTCAGTTGGGGATCCTCCATCGAATAAAGCATTTCCCGTACCCGGTGTTTCAACCACCGGATGGATGGGCTGCCGGGCGGATATTTAATCAACATTTGCATGCGGTAACGGTCTTTGATCCGCGGAATAGGAGCCGGTACCGGTCCCAAAAGCTCACAGTCGGACGGAAAATCCTTTTTGAGGTGAAAAGCCAGCTCTTGCCCCGCACGCATCACTTTCACCCGGTCCGGATGACTGATCAAAAAAGAAAACAATCCGCAATAAGGAGGATAAAAATGTTTTTTGCGGACTTCCGCTTCCTGCCGGTAAAAACGTTCCGTCTCCCGGTTGACCGCCATCCGGATGCTGTAGTGATCGGCACTGTAGGTTTGGATCACCACTTTTCCCGGCTTCTCATGCCTTCCGGCCCGGCCGCTGACCTGGGTCAATAATTGAAAGGTGCGTTCCGCCGAGCGGAAATCGGGCAAATGAAGCATCGAATCTGCCGCAATGACTCCCACCAAGGTCACATCCGGAAAATCCAGCCCTTTGGCAATCATCTGGGTTCCAAGCAAAACATCCGCCTGCTTTCTCCCGAATTGACTCAAGAGCTGTTCGTGCGCCCCTTTGCGACTGGTGGTGTCCACATCCATCCGGATCACGCGGATGCCGGGAAAATGGCGGACCAATTCCTGCTCCACTTTTTGCGTTCCGACACCGAAATGACGGATATATTTGCTGCCGCATGACGGACAGACTTCCGGCACACGCTCCGCATATCCGCAATAATGGCAACGCACCGTCCGGTTGGTCTGGTGATAAGTCAACGAAATGTCACAATGGGGACACATCACCGATTCACCGCATTCCCGGCACATGACAAAGGTGGAAAAGCCGCGCCGGTTTAAAAACAACACCGCCTGCTCATTTTGCTCCAGGCACCGGGTCAGTTCCTGACGCAAACATGCACTGAACATCGACCGGTTGCCGTCGGCCAGCTCCTTTCGCATATCCACCACTTTCATCTCCGGAAACGGGCGTCCGTGAACCCGTTCTTTTAACTCCACCCGGTGAAAACGCCCTTCACAAGCTTGTTTGTAACTCTCCAACGACGGCGTGGCCGAACCCAACACCAAAGTCGCCCCATGTTTTTGAATCCGCCACTCTGCAACATGCCGCGCGTGATATTTGGGATTTTCCTCTTGTTTATAGGAAGACTCATGTTCTTCATCAATAATGATCAATCCCAGCTGTTGAAACGGTGCGAAAATGGCGGACCGGGCACCGATGGCCACTTTCACTTCCCCGCGGCGGATTTTTCGCCATTCATCATACCGTTCGCCGCCGGACAGACGGCTGTGCAAAACCGCCACCTGATCTCCGAAGCGGCCTTTGAACCGTTCCACCATCTGCGGGGTGAGGGAAATCTCCGGAACCAGCACAATCGCTTCCCGCCCCCGCCGCAAAACTTCCGCAATCACCTGAAGATAAACTTCGGTTTTTCCACTTCCGGTCACCCCTTGCAACAAGATGGTACGGGGCTTTTGGTCATGGATGGATTCCATCATGGTATTATAAGCCTTCTGCTGCTCACCGGTTAAAGGAAGCGGCTGGGTTTTTTGAAATTGTTGATGCCGGTAAGGATCCCGGAATTCTTCCCGCTCCTCTTCCACTAATATTCCTTTTTGGACAAGGCTTTGCACCGTCGAACGGGATACTTGAAGCTCACTGAGCAACCGGGGAAGCGGAATCCCGCTTTCTTGATTCAGAAAATACCGGAGCACTTCCCGCTGGCGTGTTGCCCTTTTGCTCAATCCCTCCAAAGCTTGGTGCAGCACTCCCCTGCTTTTGGGAAACACCCAGGTCACCTTGTTCCGGGTCACCCGGTCCCCCACTCTTTCTTCCAGAATGATCCGCCCGCCGGCGGCAAGTTTCCGCAGACGGGAGGCACTCATGCCAAGTGATAACGCCTCATCCCAAGTGCACTCGCCTTTCTCTTTCAACCGGGTCAAAAAGGGTTCGCAATCAATCAGAGACAGATCGCCGGCCGGCTCGTCCGCAGGATCCGCATAGCGAACCACTTTTTGGTACTTCCCCTTCAAAACCGCCGGCACCATGGATTGCAAAGCGGTAATCGTGTGACACATATATTCTTCCGCCATCATGGCGGCCAGTTCAACCAGTTCGGGCGTAAGAGGCGGAATGAAATCCATCACCTCAATAATTGGTTTCACCCGCTTGGCTTCCGCCTTCTCTTTGATTTTCACAACATATCCGATCAGTTTGCGGTTCCCGAAAGGAACATGGACCCGGCTGCCCACACGGATGTCCGGTTCCAGCTCTTCCGGAATCAAATAATCAAACGGGCGGTCCAAGGCCTGAGCCGGCACATCCACGATCACTTCAGCAATCATTTGCAAACCAGTCCCCAACCAAGGTCATCAACTTCCGTGCCACCTCCAATTTACTCATCCGGGGCAGGGAAAAAACTTTTCCGTGCCGGTCATACACCGTGACAATATTGGTGTCGCTGCCAAATCCGGCTCCGGGCATGGTTACATTATTGGCCACAATGTAATCCATCCCTTTTCGTTTTAATTTGTCACTTGCATAAGCTTCCAGATTTTCGGTTTCGGCGGCAAATCCCACAAACAGTTGATGCGGTTTTTTGTGCGCTCCGACCCATTTGGCGATGTCTTCCGTTTTGACCAGGTTTAACGTCATCTCATCTTTGGTTTTTTTCATTTTTTGTTCCATGAATTCTTTGGGGCGGTAATCCGAAACGGCGGCCGCCTTGAAAATCACATCCACCTCCGGCAAGTGCTTCCGGACAGCTTCTTTCATTTCGCTCGTTCGCCGGACATCCACCCGTTGGACCCCGGGAGGCGTTTTCAAGGAGACAGGGCCGGTGACCAAAATCACTTCCGCTCCTGCCTCACGGGCCGCTTCCGCCAAGGCGAATCCCATTTTTCCCGAAGAATGGTTGGAGATATAGCGGACCGGATCAATCGGTTCCAATGTGGGGCCGGCCGTAATCAAAACCTTTTTTCCCGCCAAAAGTCGGCGGTTGGAGAAAAAGTGCTCCACCCACTCCACAATTTGTTCCGGTTCCGCCATGCGCCCTTTACCGACGTAACCGCATGCCAGTTGTCCTTCACCCGGTTCAATGAACGAAAAGCCCCTTTTTCTCAGGATCGCGATATTTTCTTGCACTGCTTGGTTTTCATACATATTGACGTTCATCGCCGGTGCCAAAACAACGGGCGCCCGGGTCGCAAGTAATGTGGTGGACAACATGTCATCGGCCAACCCGTGAGCCAGCTTGGCAATGATATTGGCCGTGGCCGGGGCAATCACAAACAAATCGGCATGATCCGCCAGATCAATATGATTCACCACTTCCGGCCGGTGCTCGTCAAACATGTCCACCGTTACATGGTTCCGCGATAACACCTGCAGGGTGAGAGGAGTGATAAACTTTGTCGCTGACCCGGTCATGATGACACGGACATCCGCTCCGCGCTGGGTCAACTGACTTGCCACTGTCGCCGCTTTGTAAGCTGCAATGCCTCCGGTGATGCCCAATCCAATTCGTTTTCCCTTCACGATGATGTTTCCTCCCCTCTTCGATCCGTTCGCAATCGGGGCCAAACGCCGGGCACCGCGTGACACGGTGCACCGGATCCAAACGCACTGTTTTGCCCTCTGTCACCACCACAGGCTCCCGTCCACAACCGCTGTAAATGAATCCGAACTGAAGGATGAGTGCCACATAGAAAAATAACAACCTGTACAGGTTGTTATTTTTCATTCGCGTGATGTCGGGACGAGAATATCCGCTGCAATCTCTTCCAAAGCCATTCCCACATATTTTTGGGATTTGGGCTCCAGTTGCGTGCTTTCACCTTCCAACAGGCTCCGGGCACGTTTGGCCGCCAACACCACCAAAGAATATTTGCTGTCCGCTTTTTGCATCAATAAATCGATTGATGGATATAACATGATCAAACCCTCCATCCACTACGCGTCTTCACTGATTTTCAACCGGTCCGTCCGGCAATGTTCCGCCATCACAATGGCGCGGATTCGTTCGCAAGCTTTGTCCACTTCATCGTTGATGACGACATAATCGTATTGATCGATTTGTTTCAATTCATCGCTTGCCGCTTCAAGCCGGAGGTTCAACACCGATTCGCTTTCGGTTCCCCGGTGGATGATCCGTTGGCGCAACTCTTCAAACGAAGGGGGAACCAAAAAGATAAAAATGCCTTGCGGATATTTTTCCTTCACCTGCATGGCGCCTTGCACTTCAATTTCCAAAACGACATCCTGACCTTTTGCCAGCATCTCCTCCACGAAACGCCGGGGCGTGCCATAATAGTTTCCCACATATTGCGCCCATTCAATCAGCTCATCTTCTTCGATCATTTTTTCAAACTCTTGGACGGACTTGAAAAAATAGTTGACTCCATCCACTTCGCCTTCACGGGGGGAACGGGTGGTTGCGGAAATCGAATACGTCAGTTCGGGCATCATTTCGCGCAATGCTTTGCAAACCGTTCCTTTCCCGACACCGGAAGGTCCGGAAATCACAACCAAAAGCCCTTCATTGACATAATTTGCTTTCATCTCAAAGCCCTTCCTACTCCACAATTTCTTCATGTTGCTCTTTGTTTGCCAAACGGTGAGCCACCGTTTCCGGCTGAACCGCGGATAAAATGACATGGTCGCTGTCCGTGATGATGACCGCCCGGGTCCGGCGTCCGTATGTTGCATCAATCAGGACTCCGCGTTCCCTCGCTTCCTGAATGATCCGTTTGATCGGTGCCGAATCCGGACTGACAATCGAGACAATACGGTTGGCAGATACAATATTTCCAAATCCAATGTTGATTAATTTAATACCCAAATCAAAGTGCCTCCTCACCCATGGTCAATATTCGTTGGGAAAGAGCCTGAATTTCTGAAACCATTGATTACCTACTACGCTATTTTAGACCGTTTCCCCTTAATAATCAATGTATTACTCAATATTTTGCACCTGTTCTTTCATTTTTTCCAGTTCACTTTTGCATTCAACGACATACTTGCTGATCGCCTTTAAGTTGGCTTTGGAGCCGACGGTGTTGACTTCCCGGTTCATTTCCTGGATCAAAAAATCCAGTTTCCTCCCGATCGGCTCTTCGATTTCCAGCGTGTGCCGGAATTGGTCAAGATGGCTTTTCAAGCGGGTCAACTCTTCGGTGATATCCGCTTTTTCCGCCCAAATTGCCGCTTCTGTCAAGATCCGGTCGGGATCGATGTCAGAATGTCCCAGCCATTCCTCAAGCCGCTTCCGCAATTTGGTTCCGACATGCCGGCTCACCTCCGGAGCGAGTTTTTCCATTTCCCCCACATATTCATCCAGGCGGTCCACTCTCTTCATCAGATCCCGGCTCAAATGGATGCCTTCTTGTCTCCGCATTTTTTTCAAAGACGTCAAAGCCATCTCCACCGAAGCCAATACGGACTCTTCATACTCCTCCACCGACGGCTTCACTTCCTCAATCAGCCACAGCTCCGGCTTGTTGATCAAATCCGCCATGGTCAATCCGGGAGCGATCCCCCATTTTTCTTTTAAAGTTTTGCCGGCAGAAATAAAACTCTCCAACAGGTTCCAATCCACTTCCGCTTTTCGTTCGGGGGGCTTCATCCCTTCGATGGTGACAAAAATATCCGCTCTGCCTCTGCGGATCGCTTGCTGGACTTTTTTCCGGATCAGATCTTCCAGCACCATCCACCCGTTTGGCATGCGGATCACCATATCGAGGAAACGATGGTTCATCGTGCGAATCTCGGTGACAATCCGGACTCCGTCCCTTTCGATTTCGCCGCGTCCATATCCCGTCATACTGACTGCATTCGTTATCGTACCCATCTATCCAGCCCTCTCCATCTCATTGTTCATCTTAATGATAATGAACTTGCCACGGTGAAATCAAACGGAGGATGGGCGCAGAATTTCATTTTATTTTACGATTCTTGCCCAATCAATTGTATGCTTCCGGACGGATTCCTGATAGAATAAATCCATATAAATTTTAAAATTAAAGGAAGAAGGAAAATGGCAAATAAACTCGTCAAAGGAACCGTCATATTAAGCATTGCAACGTTGTTCACCAAAATTATCGGTGCTTTGTTCTGGGCCCCGTTTCAAAACATTGCCGGGGACGAAACCGTTGGTCTTTATCGCATATCCTTCCCATTTTACACGATCTTGCTCATGATCGCCTCCGCCGGAATCCCGATCACCGTTTCCAAATTTGTCGCGGAACGGCTGGCCAAAGGGGATCATCCGGGTGCCCGGCGGGTTCTTAAAGCGGCTTCCATCATTTTGAGCCTGACCGGATTGGTCGCCTTTTGCATTTTATTCTTCGGAGCCCGATTCATATCCCATGTGCTGCTTGACAACCCGCCGACCGAATCTTCCTTGAAAGTTTTGGCCCTGGCCATTTTGATTGTTCCGGTGATGGCGGTTTACCGCGGATATTTCCAAGGACACCAACAAATGATGCCGACCGGCATTTCACAGGTTGTGGAACAAATCATTCGCGTGGGTGTGGTAATCGGCCTTACATACTGGATGGTGGAAGCGCAATTTTCGCAGGAACTGGTCGCCGCCGGAGCCACTTCCGGAGCTTTTGCCGGGGCGCTGGGCGGACTGGCCGTCGTGCTCTGGTATAACTTCCGGGATGTAAAAAAACTCAAAAAGGAACCCGTCACCACGGTGTCAGACACCCAACCGAAAGAGCCCTTGGGCCGGTTGGCCAAACAAATCGTGCTTTATGCTTTGCCGATCTCACTCGGCTCGCTGGTCCTGCCGTTGATCGGTTTGATTGATTCCTTCACGGTCCCGAGGTTACTGATGAATATGGGATATTCGGAAAGCATGTCCAACACCCTGTTCGGGATTTACGGACGCGGGGAACCTTTTGTCAATGTGATTTCGACCTTTTCCTCTTCATTGACGTTGGCGCTCATTCCCACCATCTCCGCTCATATTGCCAAACAGGAGATGAAAGCGGTTGAGCACAAAGTCAAACAAGCCTGGTTGATGACCTTGATTGTCAGCTTGCCGTCCGTCATCAGCCTCGTCATTTTAGCCCGGCCGTTAAATATCATGATGTATCAAAACGACAGTGGAACCTTGACCTTGTCCGTTCTGGCTTTCTCCTCCATTTTCAGCACCCTGGCGGTCACCAGTTCCGGCATCCTTCAGGGAATGGGATACAACAAATTGCCGGTTCGCCATCTGATGATCGGAGCGGTTTGCAAAATGGCCGGAAATTTCGTCTTCGTGCCGTGGTTTGGCATTACCGGCTCCGCCGTCTCCATGGTTTTGGCCTATATCGTCGTCTGCTTTTTAAACACTTGGATGGTGGTCAAAAAAACCGGCATTCAAGTCGATGTCACGCGTCAGTTTGTCAAACCGGCCCTGTGCAGCGGATTGATGGGGATCTTTTTAATCGGCTTGTATACCTTGACAACCGAATGGATTGATCCATTGCACATTTCGCGCATATCCAACGCCTTGCTGAGCGTTGTTTTGGGGATTTTGGGCATTCTCATCTACGGCATTTTCTTATTGATGACGCGAACCATCGGCGAAAATGAAATCCGCCTTCTCCCCAAAGGCCATCTGATTTTGTCCTTCCTGAAAAAAACCGGGCTGTTGAGACCGGAAAAACCGGGGATCACTGCATAAAAAATACAAAAAGGCATCTTCGCAAACCGAAGATGCCTTTTTTATTTTGGTTTATTGTTGATTTAGCAAAGAATGCTTCCGGGAATAGGTGAAGTAAATGATAAGTCCGATGACAAACCAGACGGCAAAGGCAATCCAGGTAAAGACCGCCAGATTGGAAATCAAGAACAAACAGGCAAAAATGGCAATGGCCGGAATCACCGGAACTCCCGGGCAACGGAACGGGCGCGGAAAATCGGGCTGGGTATAGCGCAGGATAATCACGCCGAGCGAAACGACCGTAAATGCAAAGAGCGTTCCGATGTTCACCAGTTCCGCCAATTTATCCAGAGGCAGAAGCGCTCCGACAAAAGCCGCAATGGTTCCGATAATCCAAGTGCTGGTGTACGGTGTTTTATATTTGGGATGAACCCAGGAAAACGCTTTTGGCAACAAACCGTCCCGGGACATGGAGAAGAAAATCCGGGTTTGCCCGTAAAGCATCACCAAAATCACGGTGGTCATCCCCATGATGGCCCCCAGATCGATCACACCGGCAAACCAATCTTGCTCCGCTTTCTGCAAGGCCAGCGAAATCGGGTGGGAAAGGTCTTTGGCAAACTCCTGATACGGAACGATCCCCGTCATCACCAGCGTGACAATCACATACAGCAAGGCGCAAATCCCAAGCGAGGTCAACAAACCGATCGGCAAATCCCGTTTGGGATTCCGTGTTTCTTCTGCAGCTGCAGCCACCGCATCAAACCCGATAAAAGCAAAGAAGACCAGAGCGGCTGCGGAAAAAATCCCATCAAATCCAAACGGGGCAAACGGCTCCCAGTTGGACGGCTTCACATAAAATGCCCCCACGATGATAAAGAGCAAAACCACGGCCACTTTAATGATCACCATGATATTATTGGCCCTTTTAGACTCCGTGATTCCGCGCGAGAGCAAAAACGTAATGATCATGACAATCAAAAATGCCGGCAAATTAAAATAGGTCGTGACTCCTTCCACCGCTCCGGGTGCCGCGGTCAGTGCATCCGGAAAATGAATGCCAAAACCACCCAGCAAGGATTGAAAATAACCAGACCAACCCACCGAAACCGAACTGACTGCAAACAAATATTCCAAGACCAAATCCCAACCGATAATCCATGCGATAATTTCTCCCAAGGTTGCATAGCTGTACGTATAAGCAGATCCTGAAACCGGAGCCATCGATGCGAATTCAGCATAAGCCAGTGCCGAAAACGCACAGGCGATGGCGGCAATGACAAAAGAAACGGCAAGGGCCGGACCCGCTTTGAGTGCACCGGCCCCCGTCAGCACGAAGATGCCTGTGCCGATGACTGCCCCGATTCCAAGCATGGTTAAATCAAAGGCCCCTAAATCCCGCTTTAATTTTCCTCCTTTTTGTGACTCTGCAAGTGCATTGGAAATATCTTTTTTTCGGAATAAATTCACCTGTCTCTCCTCCTGTATATAGGGCATCCATTTCGATCAAATCAATCAGTCGTCACAGCTTTTCTCATTTTGTCCCGAAATCCGTCAACCATCACAAAAACGTCATTGTTTTTTTATTTGAATATTTCAAAATACACTGGTGAAATAAAAATAAGCCACCCCTTTCGTTGCTCGACTTTATCCATTTTTCCAACAATTCATCCTTTTTGGAACAAAAACCTTAATATGATTTCAAATAAAACTATTTATATA
>NZ_JACETT010000020.1:0-35987 GCF_013912365.1 Thermoactinomyces intermedius | reverse complement strand
AAGTAATATAGAGATAACCAACAATCCGAAAGGAAAGATCGGCTATGAATATATTGGAAATGAGTGAAATTGGCAAATTTATTCGTAAAGTCCGAAAAGAAAAAGGGTTAAGATTGGAAGATTTGGCAGACGAGCATATCTCCACGGCGACAATCAGCAATATTGAGCGCGGTGTTCCTCATGTCAACAAAGATAAAGTCTTGTATTTAATGAGCAAGTTGGAACTGGATTTAAATGAAATCCCGGAAATGATCGAAAAAGATACGGAAACTTTGGAAAGTATGCAAGTGCGGTTTGTCGCCATCGAAACCATGATCCAGATGGGAATGCCGGAACGAGCCCTTCATTTGCTTTCGGATATATCGGAAGAATCTTATTCCAGACATCAGGCCACGGTTCATTATTTGAAGGGGAAAGTGTACAGCCATCAGAAGGAATGGCGCAAAGCAGAACGCGAGTTGAGTGAAGCCATCCGTCTGGCTTATCAGGATCCCTATTCCCCGAAAAATCATTTGGAAGCGGCCGGTTATTGCGAACTGGCCTATTGCCGCTTTATGAACAAAGATTATGCACAGGCCCTCCGCTATGTGGAACGCGGGTTGACGGCCATGGAGCAAGACAAATCCAATGAGTGCGATGACCGGACCTATTACTTGCTCTTGATTTCGCAAGTGGCTTACTTGGAAAAGTTGAACCGCACGGACGAAGCTTTCCGCCTGCTGGAAGAATTGTGGGAGAAAATTCCCCGGATTCAAAGCAAAGACATCATCATTAAAATGTACTATTATCGCTCCAAGTTGTTGCGGAGAATGAAACTTTACCATGATGCCATCCGCTATGCCAGAGAAGGGATTCAACGGTCGATCGGAAGTAAAAACACGGAAGAAATGTTAAAGCTTTGGAGCGGGTTGGGATTGTCTTACCTTGAAATTTCCCAGTTGGATGATGCAGCGACCTGCTTCCATTTTGTCTTAGAACTGGCAGAACATGAAGACAACTCCCAGGAAGTGGCACATGCCTATTGTCATCTGGGCAAAGTCTATATGTTGCAAGGCAAATACCACGAAGCTTATGACAAGCTGAAAAAAGCGCTGGAATGGGCAGAAAAAATTTATGATCCGCAACTGTTGAATGACTCCCTTTTCACCATGGGCAAACTGCTGAAACAAATGAAGCATTACACCGAAGCGGTTGAATATTTGAAACGGTCCGCCCGTTTGGCAGCCAAAAACAAGCTGAAAACCAATGTGTATGACTGTTATTATGAACTGGCCGGCTGTTATGAAGCTTTGGATGATCAGGATGGCTTCAAATCGGCCACCGAGCAAATGTACTTGGCCCAAAAAGAACTGGAACAACAGCAACTGCGGCAAATTGGTTGACAACTTGCAAAAAGATTTATATATTATGAAGATAAACTGACATAATTTTTACAAGGATCTCTTATCAAGAGAGGCGGAGGGACTGGCCCGATGAAGCCCGGCAACCTGTTGGAACTTGTGTCCAATGTGGTGCCAATTCCAGCAGAGAGAGTTTCTCTCTCTGAAAGATGAGAGTGAGTCTGGCCGGGTAATCAACACCTTTTCATCTTTCAGAGATGAAAAGGTGTTTTTTATTTTTGCGAATCATTGCCTGGGAGAAAACGGTTAAAGGTGGCGATAGGTGTGGGGAAAAAACCGATTGAAGCATATTTGCGCGAAAAAATTGTCATTTTGGACGGCGCGATGGGCACGATGTTGCAGCAGGCGCAACTGACGGCGGATGATTTTGGCGGAGAGCGGTATGAAGGTTGCAATGAAATTTTGAACCTGACCCGGCCGGATCTGATTCGAAACATTCATGAAAAGTATTACCAGGCCGGCGCCGATGTGGTGGAAACCAATACCTTCGGAGCCACCCCGCTGGTTCTGGGGGAATATGATTTGGCGGACAAAACCGAAGAAATCAACCGGGCAGCCGCCCGTTGTGCGGTTCAAGCGAGGGACAAATGGTCGACCGGTGACCGCCCCCGCTATGTGGCCGGTGCCATCGGGCCGACCACCAAGACATTGTCCGTCACCGGGGGGACGACCTTTGAAGCGTTGGCCGAGGGATACTACCGGCAGGCGAAAGCCTTGATGGAGGGCGGGGTGGATTTTCTCCTGTTGGAAACTTCCCAAGACACGTTAAACGTGAAAGCCGGGGGGATCGGGATTGAAAGGGCATTTCAGGACTTGGGCTTCCGCTTGCCGGTTATGATATCCGGGACGATTGAACCGATGGGAACGATGCTCGGGGGGCAAAACATCGAGGCATTTTATCTGTCCATCGAACACCTTCGTCCGTTTGCGGTCGGGCTGAATTGTGCAACCGGTCCTGAGTTCATGACGGATCACATCCGTTCGTTGTCCCGGATTGCCCGTTGCGGCGTCAGTTGTTATCCCAATGCCGGATTGCCGGATGAAAACGGGGATTATCTGGAGACCCCCGAAGCCTTGGCGCAAAAATTGACTGATTTTGCGGATAAAGGCTGGCTGAACTTGGCGGGAGGCTGTTGCGGGACCACGCCGGAACATATCCGGGCCATTGCCCGGGCTTTGGAAGGAAAAAAACCCCGCCGGCCGGTGGAAAGCCATTTGCCCGGAATCTCGGGAATCGACCCGGTTTTCTTGGAAGAGGATTCCCGGCCGTTGCTGGTCGGGGAGCGCACCAACGTGATCGGGTCCCGCAAGTTTAAACGGCTCATCAAAGAAGGGAAATATGAAGAAGCCTCCGAGATTGCCCGCAAGCAGGTGAAAGGCGGAGCCCAGATCATCGATGTTTGCCTGGCCGATCCGGACCGGGATGAACTGGCGGACATGGAAGCATTTTTGAAGCATGTGACCAAAATGGTGAAAGTTCCGCTGATGATTGACTCGACCGATGCCAAGGTGATTGAAAAGGCGCTTCAATATTCCCAAGGAAAAGCGGTGATCAATTCCATCAACCTGGAAAACGGGGAAGAGCGTTTCCGGGAAGTGCTCCCGCTGGTGAAAAAATACGGGGCGGCGATTGTGGTGGGATCGATCGATGAAGAGGGGATGGCACTGACGGCCCGGCGGAAACTGGAAGTGGCGCTCAGAAGTTATGATTTGCTGGTTCATCAGTATGGCATTCCGGAAGAGGACATTATTTTTGACCCGTTGGTTTTCCCCGTCGGGACGGGAGACGAACAGTACATTGGTTCCGCCCGGGAGACGGTGGAAGGCATCCGGCTCATCAAAGAAGCGTTACCCCGGACGTCAACCATTCTGGGAATATCCAACGTTTCCTTCGGGCTTCCGCCGGCCGGGCGTGAAGTGTTAAATGCGGTGTTTCTCTATGCCTGCACCAAAGCCGGGCTGGATTATGCCATCGTCAACACGGAAAAACTGGAGCGTTACGCTTCCATCGGGGAAGAAGAGCGGGAGTTGGCGGAAGCCTTCTTGTTTCACACGGATCACCAAAACTATGACGACATCCTGACCCGGTTTACCAACTTTTACCGCCATAAAAAGGAAAAGAAAAAGCAAACCGGGGTCCGGATGACGTTGGAAGAGCGACTGGCCAACTACATCCTGGAAGGAAGCAAAGACGGCTTGTACGAGGATTTGGATCAGGCGCTGGCCAAGTACAAACCGCTGGATATCATCAACGGCCCGTTGATGGCGGGCATGGATGAAGTGGGGCGCTTATTCAATGATAACCAGTTGATTGTAGCCGAAGTTTTGCAGAGTGCGGAAGTGATGAAAGCGGCCGTCCGGTATTTGGAACCCTACATGGACCGGACGGAAAGTCATACACGTGGGAAAGTCGTTTTGGCCACCGTCAAGGGAGACGTCCATGACATCGGGAAAAATTTGGTGGAAATCATCTTGGCGAACAACGGCTATCAAGTGGTGAATTTGGGGATTAAAGTGCCCCCGGAACAATTGATTGAGACCGCGCGGAAAGAAAAGCCGGATATCATCGGGTTGTCCGGGCTTTTGGTGAAGTCGGCCCAGCAGATGGTGGTGACGGCCCAGGACCTGAAAGAAGCAGAGATTGACATTCCCATCTTGGTGGGCGGGGCGGCTTTGACGAGAAAATTTACAGAAACACGCATTGCCGTGGAATACGACGGCCCCGTTTTATATGCCAAAGACGCGATGAACGGACTGGAACTGGCCAACAGGCTGATGAATCCGGAGCAGAGGGAGAAGATTGAGGCTGAAAAAAACGAAAAGAAAAAGCAGCGGTCTCCATCGCAAACAGAGCAAAAGGAAGCAGGCGCCCCGGCGGCTGTGCAGGGGAAAAGCAAAGTGAACCGCAAGGCTCCTGTTTTTACCCCGCCGGATTTCAAAAGGCATGTTTACCGCGATTATCCGTTGGATTTGCTTCTTCCCTATATCAATTTGCAGATGTTGTTTGGAAAGCACCTCGGGTTGAAGGGGAATGTGGAGCAATTGATCAAAGAGGGGGACGAAAAAGCGCTGGAAATGAAGAGATTGTTTGACCGGTTTTTTGAAAGAGCCAAAAAAGAACGGTGGCTCACCCCTCACGGCATTTATCAATTTTTCCCCGCGCAAGCCGACGGGGATGACGTTTTGATCTATGATCCCGAAACTCCCGGCGTGGTATTGGAACGTTTTTCGTTTCCCCGCCAGTCCAAAGAGCCGTATTTGTGCTTGGCAGATTTTGTGCGTCCGGTGGAATCCGGGGAAATGGATTATGTCGGTTTTCTTGCGGTGACAGCCGGGCAACACATCCGGGAATTGTCCCAAAAATGGAAAGAAAAAGGGGATTATCTCCATTCCCATTTCATCCAGGCGCTGGCGTTGGAAACGGCGGAAGCCTTTGCCGAACAATTGCATCAACAGATGCGGAACCGTTGGGGATTTCCGGATCCGGCCGAAATGACCATGAAGGAGCGTTTTGGGGCGAGATATCAGGGAATTCGCGTTTCTTTCGGCTACCCGGCTTGTCCCGATCTGGAGGATCAGCAGAAGTTGTTTCGCCTGATTTCGCCGGAGGACATCGGCATTCAGTTAACCGACGGTTTCATGATGGATCCCGAAGCATCCGTGTCGGCAATGGTGTTTGCTCATCCGGAAGCTCGGTATTTTAATGCGATATAAGGGGGAAAGATTGATGGGCGAGCAAGGCTTGCTTCAATGCCTGCAACATTCTTTGCTGGTCGGGGACGGGGCGATTGCAACATTTTTGTATCAGCAAGGCGTCTCCATCGGCCATTGTACGGAGGAATTGGTTTTGAGCAACCCGTTCCTGATCGGCGAGGTTCATGAAGCATATTACCGGGCCGGGGCGCGTGTGATCGAAACGCACACCTTCGGTGCCAACCGCGAGAGGCTGTCGCGTTACGGACTGGAAAGCAAGGTGACGCGGCTGAACCGGGAAGCTGTTCATATTGCCAAAGAATCGATTGGAAGCGATGCCTATGTTCTCGGGGTGATCGGTTCCATCTGTGCCGGGAAAGTGCCGGTGTACGATGAAGAGGAGTACCGGGCGATGTATGAAGAGCAGGCGGTGGCTCTTTTGCACGGAGGCGTCGACGGGATTTTGCTGGAGACTTTTTTGGACTTGAAAGAGCTGCAATTGGCGGTTGAAGTGATTCGCCCGCTCACGACGCTTCCCGTCTTTGCCCAGCTTTCGATGATGGAAATCGGCCGGACCCGGGATGCCTTTACCATCTCTGAGGCTTTTGAGAAGCTTGCATCGCTCGGGGTGAACGGCGTGGGAATCAATTGCCGTTTCGGCCCCGTGGAAGTATTGAGGACATTGGAAAAAACCATTGTTCCCGAGCAAATGATCCTCACGGCTTTTCCCAATGCCGGGCGGCTGGGGATGAGCAACGGGGAACTTCATTACAAGTCGGCGCCGGATTATTTTGAGGAAACAGCCGGCCTCTTGATTGATCAAGGCGTCCGGCTGCTTGGAGGGTGTTGCGGAACCACTCCCGAGCACATCGCCCGGATTGCCAAAGTCTTGAAAGGCAAATGTCCGGTTCAGCGGAAAAACCCGCCCCAAGACGGTTACAAACTGTCATCCCATGAAACGATCGTCTTGCAAAGAAGAACGAAACCGACAGTCGTACAGAAAGTCCGCAACAAACAACGAACCATCATTTGTGAATTTGATCCGCCGAAAGATCTGGATATCATGCGTTTCTTGCAAGGGGCCAAAAAACTGAAGCAAGCCGGCGTCGATGCGGTCACGATGGCGGACAATTCCCTGGCCACCGCCAGGATGAGCAATTTGGCGCTGGGTGCCATCTTAAAAAAATATGATATCGAACCGTTGGTCCACGTTGCATGCCGGGATCGGAATTTATTGGGACAGCAATCCCACCTGATGGGGCTTCATGCTTTGGGAATCGATCAGATTTTGGTGATCACCGGGGATCCCACCCGCATGGGGGATTTGCCCGGAGCCCATTCGATTTACGATGTCACTTCCGTTGAGATGATCCGGATGGTGAAACAGCTGAATGAAGGGATCTCGTTTTCGGGAAGGAAATTAAAACAAAAAGCGCAGTTTGTGGTGGGGGCCGCCTTTAATCCGCATGTACGAAAGCTGGATGCGGCGGTCAAACGTCTCGAGAAAAAAATTGAAGCCGGCGCGGATTTTGTCATGACGCAGCCGGTCTATGACCCGGACGGGGTGATCCGGGTGCATGAAGCGACGAAATCGCTCGGCATCCCGGTGTTCATCGGTGTGATGCCGCTCACCGGGTATCGCAATGCATTGTTTTTGCATAATGAAGTGCCCGGAATTAAAATACCGGAAGATGTGTTAAAACGAATGGAAAAAACGACCGACCGTCAGTCCGGGAAATCAGAAGGCGTCCAAGTGGCCAAAGAGCTTTTGGAAGTGGCTATGGAAAAGTTCGACGGAATTTATTTGATCACCCCGTTTTCCAATTGGCAGATGACAGAGGAGCTGACACATTTTATCCGGTGGCGGGACAAAGAGATGCATGCCCGTCTCCAGAGCCATACGCACGCTTAAAAGAACCAAAAAAAGGGCCCTCCCGTCGGTTCGGGAGGGCTGATCGTTGAGTACCCAAAACCAAATTCAAAAGAATAGAGAAACGAACCATTGGCCATTCGGGGGAATGATTCATCCATTTGGAGAGGAAATGACGCCCTTATGGAACGGGAGGGCTGTCATGTAAGCAAAATGCCAACAAAACAAAGGTGATTCACTTTTTAAAAGGCACATCCTTCGAAATATGGTCGAGAAACATATCTCTTGCCATTTTAAGCACCGTTCTTTTCACTGCAGGGCGAACCCGCTTGTGAATGACACGATACTTGTACCCCAGACGCTGGTCGGCAAAAGATTTCGAGGATCGATCACGTACGACCATATTCGCCCCCTCCTTTCTAACTTGTATTAGACATCGGTAACCAATAATTCCTCCTTCGTGACATAAGTAGTCAAATCATTTTATATTTTGACAAAAACAGACATTATTGATATGAGGGCGGATGGGGATTTTTTCGCTTTCTTCCTTGTTTAAAAGGGGTTTTCCGGTTTGTTGACGAATGGATGATATAGCTAAAAATAACGAATTTTGCTTTTAAATATAAATAAAAAGATGCTGTGAATGGGCTTATTCGTGGAAAACGCGATTTTTTTAAAAGGGGAAATGGGTGAACAATGATGCAGGATCAAATGGAGAGAAAAAAAAGAGTGGAGCGTTTGGCGGAACAGATTGAAGCTGAGATATTAAATGCGATCCGCGAAGGCGGGCCTCAACCTTATTACACGGAAATGTATTTAAATTGCGCGATCTGTTATCAGGAAAAGAAGAGAACCGAATTGAGAATCGCCGAAGATCCCGACCAGATCTTTGATGAATTTGCCGTGTGCTTTGACTGTATTGCCCGGCGAAACCTGATGCTTTCCCATTCGGAACGGGCTCTGGATTTTGAAGCGAGAACGTTGGCCATCTTGAGGATCAAAAACGGTGTCATGAAACCCCAGGATTGGGAGGAAGAAGAGGAAGCTCTTTAAATCTGCATGAAATCACCCCTGTTTCATGGTTTTGTAATATTCCCATTCTGTACAAATTTATTTAAATGTAGTATACCTATTTACAGACGGACAAGATTCGGGGGGTTTTGATCATATGAATGGGAATATTCTGGATTCATCAGGAGTGATTATCCTTTTTTTGTTGTTTATTTCTTTTATTCTGGGTACCTTGTATGTACGCGAAAGAATGAAAAATTATGTACGCGAAAGAATGAAAAATTAATCCGATACAGGTGCAATCAAGGCCATCCTTCCAGGGGAGAATTTGGGAAGGATGGCCTTTTTTCAGCAATGATGGTGAGGGCTATCCCACCGGTTCCGGTCATGAGGGGATGAAGAGGATTCATACGGATGACAGTGGTAAGGTCTTCTGCCATGGGGATGACGACGGTGAGGATGTCTGCAATGATGCTTGCTCTCACAATACCTCATATACCATCTGAGCATTTCCAGCTCATACTTATGGCAAATTTTGAGATGGTGGTACATGTGCCGAAGCCATCTGGGATCACAGGGGATTTCATACATGGGCGGCATGCAGGGCATCGGCATGGGCATGGGATGTTCCGGCATAGCCGGCGGTTGCGGCAAAGGCTGCGGTTCGGGCATCGGCATGGGTTTTGCTGGTTTTTCCATAATGCACACTCACTTCCTTCTCTTCATGATGACAGTGTATCCTATGAATGACCAAGGATGGATGTTCCAGAAAAAAAGCCTAAAAAATTGTGAAATCCTTTTGGACTTATCGGAAACGGGGAGGATTTGCATTTACCCGGAGCGGCCGTTGCGCTATAATGAGATGGACAAAAGCCTCGGATCCAAAATCGGGGTCAGGAGGGAAAAACATGGAAGTCGTAAAAATCACACCCAGAGGATATTGTTACGGAGTGGTGGATGCCATGGTTTTGGCACGCCAAGCCGCCCAAAACCTGGATCTGCCCCGTCCGATTTATATATTGGGAATGATTGTTCACAACAGCCATGTTGTGGAAGCATTTGAAGACGAAGGCATTATTACCCTGGACGGAGCAAACCGGTTGGAGATTCTGGAGAAAATCGACAAAGGGACGGTCATTTTCACCGCACACGGGGTTTCTCCCGAAGTCCGCCGTCGCGCCCGGGAAAAGGGTTTGACGGTGGTGGATGCGACTTGTCCGGATGTTACGCGGACGCACGATTTGATCAGGGAAAAGACGGCCGACGGATATGAAGTGATTTATATTGGCAAACAAGGCCATCCCGAGCCTGAAGGGGCCATGGGAGTGGCTCCCGGGAAGGTTCACTTGATTGAAAAAGAGGAAGATATTGACCGGCTCCAACTCAAAACGGACCGGTTGCTCGTCACCAACCAAACCACCATGAGCCAATGGGATACCAAGCATTTGATGGAAAAGGTCAAAGAACGGTTCCCGACGGCAGAGATCCACAATGAAATTTGTCTGGCAACGCAATTGCGGCAAGAAGCCGTTGCGAAACAGGCGAAGGAAACGGATCTGGTTCTTGTTGTCGGGGATCCCCGCAGCAACAATTCCAACCGGCTGGCTCAGGTGGCCAAAGAGATCGCCGGCGTGGATGCGTACCGGATTGCGGATGTGACAGAAATTAATTTGGACTGGCTCAAAGGGAAAAAAGTGGTCGGCGTGACGGCGGGTGCGTCGACGCCAACGCCGATTACCCGCGAAGTGATTCGCTTTTTGGAGCAGTTTGACGAAAATGATCCGAGTACTTGGGAACGCAAACAGGAAGTCAGCATGAACAAAATTTTGCCGCCGGTGCGAAAGAAAAAGTTACAACCGAAAAAATAACCGGAGACTTTCAAGTCCCGGTTTATTTTTCACTCATTTCTTTATACAATTCTGTCAATTTGCGGACCGAAAAAAAGCATTATTTTCGGGGATAGTGTGCGGCCATAAAATCATAGCATTGATTCATGGTGCCGCGAAATTCAATGCGATGGTCCTTTTTCATCGGATTATACCAAGCGAAATAGTTATCTTCATGAATGATCGATGGCGGGAGTTTTTCTGAATCGCGGACGACATAATACATTTTTTCGAACACACCTCCTAGATGTATTATGTCCAATAAAAATAAAAATTAACCATCATTTAACAGAACGGCGGGATACCGGTTTTTCCAACAAAGCCAATGGAACGGCTGCTTTTTCACCGGAATGTTCCCAATTTCCCCAAGCCATCACTCCGTTGAGATATTCGACATAAAAAGGAATGTTTTTTCCTTCCACTTGATACCAACAGGCAGTTTGGACGGTCGCGGGATCGATCAGGTATGAACGCGCAAGATTGATTTTTTGTTCCAAAATGGCAAGTTGTGTATCCAAACCTTGGTCTTTTGCTTTTTGTTTTTCCCGGTTCAGGCGCTCAATTTCCATCTCAAGCGCATCTTTGGACATTTGGCTGAAACGTTGCATCGTATCCTCCTTTTTTTGCAATGCTCCTTATCATTGTACCGGGAGGCCGGGATGAAAACAACCTGAGGACACCGACAGGGGGTGGTGAAGATCGCTGTCGTGCTGCTGTTTATTGACGGGGTCGGCTTGGGGGAGATGGCGGATCACAATCCCTGGGTGACGTATCCGACTCCTTGCATCCGTCAGTTGTTTGGCGGAATGCCGTTGGTGAGGGAAGCGGCCGGCCGCCATGGTCCGGACCTTCTTCTGCTTGAGACCGATGCCTGCCTGGGCGTGGAGGGGCTTCCGCAGAGTGCCACGGGCCAGGCGACGATCTTTACGGGAAAAAATGCAGCCCGGGAGATGGGAAAACACATGAGCGGGTTGCCGTTTCGAAGGTTGCGTGAATGGGTGCAAAAAGACAACATCTACTTACAGTTTGAAAAAAAAGGCTGGAAAGCGACCTTTGCCAATGCGTACACCAAAGAGTATTTTGAACGTCCTGCCACCAAGCGCGGTTGGGTTTCGGTCACCACGGCAACGATCCAATCCAGCCGGGAGCCGGTTCGATTTTTCCCGGAATTGGTGGAAGGCAAAGCGGTGTATCATGACATCACCCGGACCATCCTGAAAAAAACCGGGATGGATGTGGAGGAAATCACGCCGGAACAGGCTGCCCGCCACCTTTGGTCGATAGCCCGCGATTATGATTTGGTTGTCCATGAGTTCTTCTTGAGTGACCGGGCCGGCCACAAACAGGATCCCTGGTTGCTTCAATATGTGACGCACCATTATGATCGTTTTTTGGGGGAACTTGTGCGGTTGAAAGGGCCGGAGGATACGATTGTATTGGTCAGCGATCATGGAAACAGCGAAGATTTGCGGGTGAAAACCCATACCGTCAACCCGGTTCCCACCCTGGTGATCGGGGACATTGACGCATTCTCGGAGATTGACACCGGAGCGTGGGATTTAACGGGAATTGCTCCGCTGTTGCACCGGATCGTGTCCAGGAATAAAAATGGGGTAAAGGATCGGTGATTATGCGTTCAAGATATATACCACAAGTGACAGAAGCAGCCATTCCGGAGGACGGAGGCTGGACCGAACTCCGTGCGGATGGCACGGATACGTTGGTGTTGTCCATTCCGGAGTGGGCCGGCGATGTCAAACAATCGGAGGAAGCGGATGAATATGTCTGGATGTACGACCGCGGCAATGACGCTTATCTCTTTTGTTTCCGGTTGAAAGGGAAACGGGAATATGCGGTTGCGTTTCCGAGGGAACATGCAGGGATCCTCTTGAAAGACAAACGCGCTTACGCGCCCTTTCATTTGTTGATCACGAGTCAACCTTTGTCAGATTCCGATTCGTTGGATCCTTGCTTTTTGTTCCGGAATATCAAATTAAAAAGGCATCCCCAGGCGGGATGGTGAAGAAGACAAAAATCCCCTTTTTTCTTTGAAAAGAAGGGGATTTTTTATGTTTCAGCCATCGTCCATGTTGTAGATGTATTCTTGCCGGGGATGTTCGTCGTCTTCCCGTTCTTGTTCGCTTTTGAGACGGTCCAATAATTTTTTATATTCATCGGCTCTTGTATAAGGCGGCTCGGTTTCCAACACCTTGGTGAGAGCCCGGATGACAATGCCTCGTTCTCTGGGTGTCAGGTACATAAAAGAAACCCCCCGGGATTTAGGGTAATCAAGATCTAAATTATATCCTACCCGCATTAAATAAAAATTACACGACAGATCTGTCTTTTTTGTGATGTTTTTATGTCCGATTGACATGAATCCGGGAAAAAAGCCGTTTGTATTCCGGAAGACAGGGGAAAAGTTACTGATGATAATATCGGGCAGGTTGGCAAAAGCTAAGGACAGCGGAGTTGCGGAAAGAAAGATGATGGAGGAGAGTTGAATGAAAACCACTCAAACCACTCCACATAATGTATCTTATGAAGTGGATGAATTTAATAGTCGCATTAAATTGATCCAATACAGCCGGTACGATGTGGAGTCCCTGTTGAAACACCTGGAAGAATTGGCCAAAGAAAAGGATATCGGTAAAGTGATGATTTATGCAAACCCTGAGGACATCTCTTTTTTTGAGAAGCTCGGGTTTCAAAGAGAGGGAGAAATCAGCGGTTTTTTCCAAGGAAATCCGGCTTGTATTTTGTCCCGCTTTTTGGAAGAGGACCGTGCGCATAAAAAAGATGAGGAGAAAAAAGACAAAATTGTGGAGATGGCAGAGAAGGTCGAAACCATTAAAGAGCGTCCGCGTCTGGATCCCAGGTATCAATTGCGCCATGCCGTGAAAGAAGATGCGGAGGCTTTGGCAAAGTTGTATCAGCTGGTCTTTGAAACATACCCCACCCCCATTCATGATCCTGATTTTATCCGCCAATGCATGGACCAGGATGTCTACTTCTCGGTGGTGACCGAAGGGGATCAGATTGTCAGTTCGGCTTCGGCGGATGTTTTTCCGCATTTTCAATGTGCGGAAATCACCGATTGCGCCACTCACCCGGATCATCGGGGCAACGGACTGTTGAGTGCTATTATTTATGATCTGGAATTAAGAATGAAAGAAAAAGGGATCCCTCACCTGTTTTCATTGACCCGGGCGGTTTCCACGGGAATGAATATGGTGATCGCCAAGCTGGGTTTTGAATATAAAGGGCGATTGATCCAAAACAGCCAGATCTCGGGGGATTTTGAAGATATGAATATCTGGGTGAAAGAGTTGTAAAAAGGCGGGATGTGGGACGGAAGGAAACGGAGCGGGACAGGATCCCGCTTTTTTCAATGCTCCGGGACGGGATGATTCGGAGAATTAAAAATATTGGATTTAAACTTTTTAAAAAGATCGTAGTGAAAGGGAATTTCGGTTAAAATAACTATTGAAGTTGTATACAGATTGTGTTAAGTTAATCACTGTGACATTGAGCTAGTAGGATCCAGGATTCACTTAAAGGGTTGGGACCTCACTGGACTAACCTTCCCCCGTGGTGAACAAGCAGATCCTAGCGGAATTTGGCTCACACCAACTTTTTGCTAGGAAGGGGGCCGAAAGAGATGGAATTTTCTACTTTCGGAAGACATGTAGCCATGGATGCATGGGGTGTTGATTTCGATCTGCTGAATGATGTCCAGCGTTTGGAGGAACACTTGAAAGACGCGGCAAAAGCCTGTGGAGCAACCGTTTTGTCCGTCCAATCGCATCAGTTTGAACCTCAAGGGGCCACTGTTTTAGTGTTGCTCTCAGAGAGTCATCTGTCCATTCACACGTATCCGGAAAAAGGGTTTGCCGCCTTGGATTGCTATACTTGCGGTCATACCGTTGATCCCATGATTGCCATTGAGCACATGTTCAATGTATTAAAACCCTCCCAAGCCTATCACAAAATGCTTCGGAGAGGTGTTAGGCCTATTGAGGTTGTCCAACCAGAACCAGCAATACGACCGATGAAAAAAATGACGGTTTAAATAGGGAACGGTGGGAATCCAAAAGCATGTTTTGGATTCCTTTTTCATTTTAAAAAAAGCCGAAGAACACTGTTCTTCGGCTTTTTTCGTCTTTATGATTTTTGTTCTTGAATGAACCGGCGGACTTGATCCCCGTCTTTTTGGCTCAACAGTCCCGCCGCCAGTTCTTTGGCTTTTTCCGAATCGGTTTGGCGGACTTTTTGTTTCACTTCCGGAATGGTTCCGGCACTCATGGACAATTCATGCAACCCGAGCCCGATCAACGCTTCTGTCATGGCGGTGTCTCCCGCCAATTCCCCGCACATGCCGACAACGATTCCTGCTTTTTCCGCGGCGTCACAGGTCATTTTCACCAGGCGCAACACCGCCGGATGTGCGGCATCATACAGATGAGCCACTTTCTCGTTGCCCCGGTCTGCCGCGAGGGTGTATTGGGTGAGGTCGTTGGTTCCGATGCTCATGAAATCCACTTCCGGCGCAAGTAAATCCGCATTGATGGCGGCAGCCGGAATTTCCACCATGATGCCGACCGGAATGTTTTCCGCAAAGGAAATGTCCTCATTTTTCAGTTCATTTTTGCACTCATCCAGCAGCGCTTTGGCTTGGCGGATTTCAGCGAGGTTTTCGATCATCGGGAACATGATCCACAGATTTCCGTGGACGCTTGCCCGGAGCAGTGCACGCAATTGTGTTTTGAAAATGTCCGGGTTGGAAAGGCAGAAACGGATCGCCCGGTGTCCCAGGAACGGGTTTTCTTCTTTGGGCAATTCGGCATACGGCAAGTCTTTGTCACCGCCGATATCCAAAGTCCGGATGACCACGGGACGGTCGCCAAACGCTTTCAAAACTTTCGCATAAGCGTCATATTGTTCTTCTTCATCGGGCCAGTGGTCATTTTCCAGATAAAGGAACTCGGTTCTGAACAAACCGACCCCTTCGGCATGGTTTTTCAGGGCGATGTCCACATCATTTAAACTTCCGATGTTGGCGAAAACCTGAATCCGTTTTCCATCGGCTGTATAAGCATCGGCTTTTGCTTCTTTCAATGCTTGCTCGCGTGCTTCGTTTTGTTTTTTGATCTGTTGGCGGATCGCTGCTTCGGTTTCTTTGTCCGGGTTGATTTGGATGGTTCCCTGATCCCCGTCCAACACAATGATGTCGCCGTCTTCAATTTGACGAATGGCCTCACCCAGTCCCAATACCGCCGGAATGCCCAAAGTCCGGGCCATGATGGCGGCATGGGCGGTTTTGCTTCCGCGTTCGGTTACCATCCCGCTGATTCCTTCCGGAAATTGGGCCGTGTCGGAAGGAGTCAATTCTTCCGCGATCACAACATGCCCCGGTTTTAACAAGGAAGGATCAAAAGGTTGTTTGCCGGATAAAATCAACAACAGACGGGTTCCGACATCACGAATGTCATCGGCACGGGCTTGCATGTATTCGTCATCGAGCGAAGCCATCAATTGGCTCATTTCATCGGTGACTTCCTGGCAAATGGATTCAGCGTTTTGTTTTTTGCTTTGAATCCGGTTTTTCATTTCGCCCGTAAAACCTGGATCGTCCAAAAAGGCAAGATGTGCATCAAAAACAGCGGCCTCTTCGTCACTCATCCGCTGGGAAGCGATCGAACGCAACTCTTGGATTTGTTCCCTGGCTTTTTCAATCGCTTGATTTAACTTTTCCACTTCAGCATCGGTATCGGAGATGGAGCGTGTTTCCACAACCGGTTTCTCTTTGCGCCACCAAATGGCCTGTCCGATATTTAACCCCGGTGCAGCCCCCACTCCCTTGATGTGTTGGCTCAACATGAACCCTCCTTAAAGTTAAGCATTGAGTTGTTCGATAAATTGTGCCAATTGGTTTACGGCTTCTTCAGCGTCTTCTCCTTCAGCCTTAATGACGATTTCGTCATTTTGTTTGGCTGCGAGCGACATGACCCCCAATAAGCTTTTGGCATCCACTTCTTTTTCATCTTTTACCAATTGGATTTTGCTGGAAAATTTTCCGGCTTCTTTGACCAAAAGTGCCGCCGGACGGGCATGCAAACCGCTTGGATTGGAAATGGTTACTTTCTTTTGAGCCATGAGACATGTTCCTTTCTTTTTTATCATTTTGGATTTTGACTGGCATATCGTCTACAAGGTGGAAAGGATGGCAACCTTTATTCTGTCCGGTGCAATGACCGGGGAGTGGATAAAAGCGATGCTGCCTGTTTCAGCAATTGATCTCCGTTCATCGTGGCAAAAGCAACCGGGTCGACTTGCGCAAACGGTTTTCGATGGGCTTTTGCGACCGGTTCGATCTCGTTCCGGAGATGGCTGATTTGGGGTTCGATCATGACGAGATCCGCGGATTCGAGATGTTCGCGCCAATCTTTGACACCGACAGCTTTTGCCGTTAAAGCCATCCCCTTTTGGGAAGCTGCTTCATTGATTTTTTGGCACAATACACTGGAAGTTGCCCCCCAGCTGCAAATGACGAGCAGGCGGATGGTGTGGTTCATTTCATTCCTCCGCTTCTTAAAGAAACGATGTTCCACCTTGGTTTTAGTAATAAAAAATAAATGCCATTTCATTTTAAATGCAAAAAGCATGCCAAGCAATAAAACAGACGGATTGGAAAGATTTTTCGCATCGGATGAGATGGGACATCCTTGTGTGCAACGAATTTACACACAAGGATGGAACCGTTTAATCGGAAGACGCCGATAAACGGGTCATTTCTTGTGCCGTCATCGCCGGATATTGAACGGAAAAGACGGATTCCAGTTGGAGCAAAAGGTTTTTCCATAAATAGGATGGTTGTTCCGCCCGGGATTTATGCCTGCCGCCGTGATTTTGGCGGGCCGTTTGATTGATTTGTTCTTTCAACAGTTGATCGGTGTAAATCGCCAGATGCATCCAGATTCCCAGTTCGCGTTCGGGGGTCCACTGAAATGTTTCTTGAAACAGTGCGCGATGGTTTTGGATCACATCGATGTATTTTTTGGGATTGAAGTGAGTGACCGTCTCCCGCAATCCTTGTTCCATCAATGTAAAGAGCCGGTTTTCGGGTTCCGGTTTGGTGTCGCGTTCCAAAGGCGAATCGTCCGGGCGGCTCTTGGATAACAGTTCTTTTAATTTGTCCCATCCGGCGGGTTGGTACAGTTCCCAAACCGGAATATATGGAATGTCTTTCATTTTGGGGGGGACTGTTCCGACCACGGCGACCAGATGACAGGATTTCGCCAATTCTTCCAATTCCCCGGATTCGCGTTCAAGCGGATCGATTTGCACCGCACGGATCAACACGTCCTGGTCTTGCTCCGGCAAATGTTGTTTCAGCCAAAGTTCCAATGAAACCGCCGCTCCTTCGCCCGTTAAACAAACCGTGGCAATCACCCGCGGTTTCGGGTCGGATGAACGGGGTTGATACAACGAGAAGAAAAGGGAGATTAAATCCAATTCGTCTTTTGGCAAACGGATATCCAACGCTTGTTCCAAAGCGGTTCCAATCTGACCGGCCAGTTCGCGGTAAACCGGTTCAATCTTTAACCCGTTCAACGTTTTTTTCGCACGGGGCCCGGGTTGTTCCAAATAAGACTGGATGTGCAGGGCCAGGGCGTTGATCTTCGTGTCGGATATTTTTTGGGACAGAGGATGGTTCCAATGATCCACACATTGCTTAAGCACTTGCCGGATCGATAAGAACAGGTCTTGATCCCCGGACGGTTGCCGGGTTTTGGCTGAATGCAAAAGACGGGTGATATATTCATTGACCGTTTCCTGCAGTTGCCGGTTTAATTCCGCTGACGAAATGTTTTGTTTGCTTAATTGTTCTTTGGCTGCCAGCAGTTCGCGGTAGATGTTGTCCGCTTCGTCTGTTGTTTTTGCTGCCGCTTCTTCGGGTTCCGGATGATCTTTCATTTTGGCTTCGATGGCGGCCGAGATCCAGCCTTGTTTGCGCAGGTGGGCCGGCAAATCATGCAGTTGGATCACCACTTCTTGTCCGGTACGATTCATATGCCGGAGGAAAGCCCGGGCGCATGCAATCTGGATATCGCTTTTTAATTGGCCGATGTTTCCAAAGCAAGGATAAGTCAAAAGCCGCGAGCGGCATTCGGGGGACAGAGAAACGGGAATGTTCATCTGTTTCGATTCATCGAGGAGAAATGTTTCAATCAGTTGTTCCCGCACCTGCACAGGACGCTTTCTGAGCGGCGGAATTTCAATTTGCACGGAAAAACGGCGCTGTAATGTCGGCAATAACGCTTGTTCAGGAGGTTCGGTGGTGGCGCCGATCAGCCGGATGCGGGCAGGGTGTTCCACAGAAGCATCCCCGAGGCGACGGTAAAATCCCTGGTCCATCAGGTAAAAAAGCATTTCCTGTCCCGACGGGGGAAGCCGGTGGATTTCATCCAAAAACAAAATGCCGCCATTGGCCCGCTCCACCAATCCGGACCGGTTTTCCTGCGCACCGGTGTAGGCGCCTTTTTTCACGCCAAACAGTTGGGCCAGAAGCAACTCGGGGTTTTGGGCGTATTCCGCGCAGTTAAAAGAGACAAACGGCGTGTTTGGCGGAAGGTAATTTTTTTCGATGGCCACTTCGACCAATTTTTTAGCCATATAGGTTTTCCCGACACCGGTTTCCCCGGTAAACAAAATGGGAAGGCCTTTGGGAGGATATAAAAGGGCCGCCAAGGCATCGTCCAGCAATCCGTCATCTTCAGCCGGTTTCCAGCGCGAGGTTTCCCGGATTTTGTCCGGGCTGTCCACAGGAAAATATCTCACCGGGCGTCCCGCCTGTTTCCGGGCACGTCCCAGTTTGACCAATTCATTTAAATACCGGCTGGCAGTGGAACGGTTCAGGCCGGATAGTTTTCCGACTTGTTGTGCCGTCATTCCTTCCGGGTTTTCCAGGCAGGATTGACGGAGAACTTGTTCGATCCAATCCCGCTTTTTCATGGTACCGCCTCTTTTTCTCATTCTTCTAAGTATCATACACACTTTGCACACTATTGTCACCCGAGCGTGTAAAAAAGGCAAGAAAAAATGGAATCCAAATTTAACCGGACACCGGCAAAACCGGTGATTTTCATCTTTTTCGGGCATCGCCTGGGATGTGATGTTTTGGTACAATAAACAAAGATTGACTGAATCTCCGGACTTTTTGCCCGGCAAACTGGAGGGAAATCGATTTTGCATGAAAAATGGGAAGCATTAAAAACAAAGCTGCGCGAAATATATGATTTGGAAGCAACGATGGCCATATTAAGCTGGGATCAAAATACATACATGCCCCCGGCTGCAGCAGAAGCAAGAGGACACCAACTGTCCTTGTTGGGGAAATTGGTTCATCAGAAAAAAACGGATCCCCGGTTGGGTGAATTACTGGAGGATCTGGAAAAAGAGACGGCTTCTTCATCCTTTGATTCCGATCAGGCAGCCATCGTCCGGGTTGCCAAACGGCAATATGAGGAAGCACAAAAAGTTTCAGCAGATTTCATGGCCCGTTTTTACAGGCATATCACCGAAACCACCCAAGTGTGGCTGGAAGCGCGGGAAGCCAATGATTTTGACAAAGTGGCTCCTTACCTGAAAAAGACGTTGGAACTCAGCTTGGAATATGCCGGCTTTTTTCCGGAAAAAGAGCATGTGTCCGACCCGTTGATCAACCGTTCGGATTACGGGATGAAAGCGTCGACGCTCCGCAAGTTGTTTCAAGAGCTGCGAAGGGAATTGGTTCCGTTTGTGGAAGCGGTGACGAAGAAACCGGCTTCGGACCGTTCCTCCTTGGTGCAATCTTATCCGGTACAAAAACAACTGGATTTCAGCAAGGAAATCATTAAGCAGATGGGATTTGATTTCAACCGCGGGAGAGTGGATTTGTCGGCCCACCCCTTTATGACGCGGTTTGCGGCAGGAGATATCCGTATCACCACCCGTGTCAATGAGCGGGATATCAGCGAAGCGTTGTTCAGTACGATCCATGAAGCCGGGCATGCACTGTATGAATTGGGGATTCGCCCGGAGTATGACGGAACCCCGCTTTATGACGGGACTTCTTCCGGGGTTCATGAAAGCCAGTCACGTCTGTGGGAAAATGTGATTGCCAGAAGCCGGGAGTTTTGGACCTATTTTTATCCGCAATTGCAGGCCACGTTCCCGACCCAGTTGGGAAGGGTGACACTGGAAGAGTTTTACCGGGCCATCAACCATGTGAAGCGGTCGCTGATCCGCACGGAAGCGGATGAATTGACATACAACCTGCATGTGATCATCCGCTTTGATCTGGAACTGCTCATGCTGGAAGGAAAACTCCGGGTGGAAGATTTGCGTGATGCGTGGAATGAACGTTATCAGTCCGATCTGGGCATCACTCCTCCCGATGACCGTTCGGGCGTGTTGCAGGACATCCATTGGTATGCGGATTTTATCGGCGGACAGTTTCAGGGCTATGCGCTTGGAAATATCTTAAGCTGCCAATTTTACGAAGCGGCCTTAAAAGATGCCCCCCACATCCCGGAACAAATTGCACACGGGGACTTCACCGCTCTCCATTCCTGGCTGAAAGAACAGATCTATCAGCATGGAAGCAAATATACCGCGGACGAATTGATCCGGCGGGCAACCGGATCGGAACTGACCATTCAACCCTATCTGGATTATTTAAGAAAAAAATACAGCGAATTGTATTTATAGGGCAATTTGACAGCAAATGTCCCGGGAGGGCATTTGCTTTTTTTCTTATGAGGAAAAAAGCGGCTGTGGTATACTCATATTATAAATGTAAACTTTGTAATTTAATATGGTTTACAATCAAAAAGAAAGAATCGTCCGGACACCGGTTGATCCGACCGGTCCGGAAAAATGGGTTCATGAATTTTTAAGGAGCAGGAGGTTGCGATGACACTTCATTCTTTCAGCAGCTTGTTCAAGTGGGAAAAGTTGGCGGATAAGGCACTTCAGGGAGAAACATTGAGCATGGAAGAAGGTCTTTCGGTGTTAAATGCACCGGATGATGAATTATTGCCTTTGCTGCAAGCCAGCTTTCGTGTCCGGTGCCATTATTTCGGGAAAAAAGTCAAATTAAATATGATCATCAATGCCAAAAGCGGGCTTTGTCCGGAAGATTGCGGTTACTGTTCGCAATCGATTGTTTCCCAGGCTCCGGTTGAGCGATACAGTTTATTGAAAAAAGAAGATTTGGTCGACGGGGCCAAAGAAGCCATGGAAAGAAAAGCCGGAACCTATTGCATTGTGGCAAGCGGGCGCGGACCGACCCGGCGTGAACTGGATGAAGTGGTCCAGGCGGTCCGGGAAATCAAAGAAAAATATCCGCTTAAAATTTGTGCTTGTTTGGGAATTTTGAACGAAGACCAAGTCAAACGGTTAAAAGAAGCCGGCGTGGACCGTTACAACCACAACCTGAATACCGGAGAGAAACACTATGAAAACATCACCACCACCCATACATATCAAGACCGGGTGGAAACGCTGCAGTTGGTGAAAAAAGGGGGCATCTCCCCTTGTTCCGGCTATATTGTCGGCATGGGGGAAACCAAGGAACAAGTCGTGGAAATGGCGTTGGCCGTGCGTGAACTGGATGTCGATTCCATCCCGGTGAACTTTTTGAATCCCATCCCCGGGACCCCTTTGGAAGGGATGAATGAATTAAATCCGCGTTATTGCTTAAAAGTGCTTGCGTTGTTTCGTTTCATTTGTCCACAAAAGGAAATCCGGGTTTCGGGAGGAAGAGAAGTCAACCTGCGCCATTTGCAAGCATTGTCCCTCTATCCCGCCAATTCCATTTTTGTCGGGGATTATTTGACGACCGAAGGCCAGTCAGCCCTGTTGGATCATCAGATGATAAGGGATATGGGGTTTGAGGTGGAGGAAGCAGAATAACGAAAATCAAGAAAGAATCGATTGACCCGCTCGCCGTGAGAAATGTATGGTAAGATGGGAGTGAATTACATAATAACGAAAGGATGGAACGGATTTGTTTAAGAAAATTCTTGCCTCTTTGGGAGTGGGAGCGGCCAAAATCGATTTGGTTTTGGATTCCGATGTGGTCACCATGGGTGAAGAGGTTACTGGAAAGGTGTATGTGGAGGGAGGCGAAGTCGAACAGCAAATCGAAGAGCTGGAAGTCCACTTCAAGCTGGCGTCTTCTTATAAAAAGGACGATGAAATCAAGTATGTCAATGAAACCATTGCAACCATTCCGGTGATTCAGGAAGAATTTACGGTTCATCCCGGGGAAAAAAGAGAATTTGACTTCTTTTTTAAATGCCCTGAGCTGCTGCCGGTTTCATCCGTCAATACCCGTTATTATTTCCAATCCAATTTGGAAATCATAAGCGGCATTGATGCCAAGGACCGGGACGTTGTCGATGTCCGGCCATCGGGCCTTCTCAAAAACTTCTTGGGCGGATTTGCAAAGCTGGGCTTTGTTCACTATGGGGAAAGTTATACCGGCCAACGGAACGGGGGCGTGCAAATCATCCAGTTTCATGCCACGGATTGGATGCGCGGCAAATTTGATGAAATCGTGTTTCAGTTTAAACCGAAACAGGCGGTCAACAGCGTTCGGGGATTTTTTGAATTGGATAAAAAAACCAAAGGGCTGATCGGCATGCTGGCAGATGAGCTGGATCTGGATGAAAAAAAGGGAGCTTTTGAATTCCGTGCGGAAGAACTTTCCTCCGAAGAGGCAGCAGCGGAAACCATTCGCAATTTCATCATCAAAAATTCTTCCGGATTAATTACCGGATAATTTTGGAAATAATAATCCCCTCGATCCTGATGGACGAGGGATATTTATTTACATAAAATAAACTTCTTGGAAACACAGATTCAACCTGTAAAATCAAATTTTGTTTAATTTTAGTTTTAATTAAAATTACTGGTTAACAAAGACATGGAATTTTTAAATTTTCCCGGGAGGAAAGAATTATAAAAAGATATAAATATATATATAAAACTTTTTTATGACAAAGTTTTACGAAATAAAACAGAAAATCATCCAGGTCTTTGTGGGGGGAGGAGCAAACCGATATATATCTGTTTGCTGATCTTGTCGTATTTGTTTATCAGCATCAACCGGGCGTTGTTGGGAATCCCGGGTTTTTTCTATTATTCCAGTGTCCGGCCCGTCTTGAAAATGTACTTCCGTGACAAACTCTTTAAAGTGGAAGAAGTGTATTATTGGGAAATGGCTGAATCACTGGGAGACCGGGCTTTGTGGTCGATTCTGCCGGCTTATGTGTTGGCGTTTGACCTGTTGGATCTTCCGAATGTGTGGTTGAAAGCGGGGACTTTCCTTTTCATCAACTATTTGTGGTGTCTCTTTTATGCCGCCGCTTTGGTGAAAGAGTATATTCCCCAGACCCCCGCATTGAGACCGCGTGTGATGCGGGCAAGCAACCATTTATAAAGCGAGTCGGAACGTTGCTCAGGCATCCGTCGGGGATGCACCGGGCAACTTTTTGCTTTTCTAAAGGGATATTTAAAATAATAGAAAATCAAACCATTAATTAAAGTATATTTTAAAATTATTCAGAAATATATGTTATAATGAATGTAACCATGAATGGAAAATTTCATGAAATCTGGGTTTTCTTTGGAAGGGAGGGAAGGGATGAGAAAGGGGTGGATCATCTTTTTTGCTTTATGGCTGGTTGTGGCGGCGCTTCCTTTTTCTCACGGCCGGGCTCAGGATGCCTATTCGATCCGATGCAGTGTCGGTTTTGATGAACAAAGTGAGCGGTATTATGTGTATGCGCGGCTCACGGTCGGTTCCGGCGATCAAGTGGAAGGAAGCTGGTATTATTTTGACCGTGAACACAACCAATCGTTCCGCGAGATTGGCGATGGCGATGTCTCATTTTTAAAGATCGGGAATGATGCCGGGAAAACCACGGCACGTCTTAAGTTTGACGGGATTATCAACCGCAAGCCGTATATATTGGAAGAAGATTGCACGTTTACCCGGGAAGGCATCCGGTTGCAAGTGACACCTTCCCACGAGGGTATCCGCGCTTCCGGGGAAATTTTATACGGGGGTCAAGCGGCAGGAAAATGGCATTTTCAAGTTTTTGATCAACAAGGACAAGAAAAAGCCTCCGTTTGGCTCTGGCAGAACGGGGAAACCGCAACCCGGCGGTTTGAAGCGCTTCCTCCCGGCACTTATCAGGCACAGCTCACCTTTGACGGGACGATCAACGGCGACCGGCGGATATTAAGAGATGCTGATTCGTTTCAAGTCTCTCCCGAAAATGCTTCAACGAATTCCGAAGACGACGCCGGCGTGGCAGACTCTGGTCCGAAACCTTCGCAAAGCAGCTCCAATCCGTTTTCCTTCACACCCTTTGTCATCTTTTCGGTTGTCGCATTGGGAGCGGGAATTATCATTTGGGTTATTATTGATCGAAAAATGTGACGAATCAAAAGGAACCGGATCGTTTTGAAAAAATAATTTTGTCAGAAGGAATTAAAAAGTCGATAAAAACCCTTGACGAAAATAAAAAACAGAGAAATAATATTATTGAAATTAATTATAAACAAAATAAAATTTGTTAAGTTATGAATTAGTGTCAATCCTCTTGTAGTCAAAGCCGATCCTTAGGGATAGGTTTTTTTCTATCCCTCAAGTGAATGACTGTTCATTCAGATGGGGTTTTTCAAAAGAAGAGAGGAGGAGAACTCTTGCGACGCATTCAAAAAGCAGCAGTGTTGGGCGCAGGTGTCATGGGGGCATCGATCGCCGGGCATCTTGCGAATGTAGGAATTCCAACTTTATTATTGGACATTGTGCCGCGGGATTTGACGGAAAAGGAAAAGCAGAAAGGGCTGACGCTGGAAGACCGGGCGGTTCGTAACCGTTTGGCTCAAGCCGGGAAAGACCGTTTGTTCAAGGAAAAGCCATCTCCGCTTTATACGAAGGAAGCGGCTGAACGGATAGAAATCGGAAACATGGAGGACGATTTTGACCGCTTGTCCGAGGTGGACTGGGTGATCGAAGTCGTCGTGGAAAATTTGGAAATTAAACAAGATTTGTTCAAGCGCCTGGAAAAAGTCTGGAAACCGGGCATTGTGGTCAGTTCCAACACTTCGGGCATTTCCATCAACAAAATGGTGGAGGGTCGTTCCGAAGAGTTCCGGAAGCATTTCTTGGGAACACACTTTTTTAACCCCCCGCGCTATATGAAGTTGCTGGAGATTATCCCCAATGAAAAGACCGATCCGGCCATTGTGGAAGACATGAAGTCCTTTGCCGAGGAGGTTCTGGGCAAAGGGGTGGTCATATGCAAGGATACCCCCAACTTTATTGCGAACCGCATCGGAACTTACGGGCTTCAAGTCACGTTAGAGGCGATGGAGGAAATGGATCTCGGACCGGCCGAAGTGGACGCGATCACCGGACGTGCCATGGGGCGGCCCAAAAGCGCCACCTTCCGTACCCTGGATCTGGTGGGATTGGATACGTTTGTCCATGTGGCTGACAATGTGAGAGAAAATGTGGATGATCCGGAGGAAAAAGCGGCTTTTGAAGTTTCTCCCCTCCTGAAAAAATTGGTGGAAAACGGGTGGCTCGGTGAAAAGAGCGGCCAAGGATTCTATAAACGGGTGAAAACGGAAAAAGGAAAAGAGATTTTGGTCTTAAATCCGAAAACGCTTACTTATGAACCGCGCCAAAAACTGAAAGCCCCTTCACTGGAAGCAAGCAAACGGGCAAAAGGGTTGCCGGGCAAATTGCAAGCCTTGGTGTATGCCGATGATGTTGCCGGAAAATTGGCCTGGACCATCACGAAAAAAGTGCTTCTTTATTCCGCCGCCCGTCTGGAAGAAATCGCCGGTGACATCACCAGTGTGGATCGTGCGATGAAATGGGGATTCAACTGGGATTTGGGCCCGTTTGAAATGTGGGATGCCATCGGGCTTGAAAAATCCGTCAACCGGATGCGTGAAGAAGGAGAAACCATCCCGCAATGGGTGGAAGAGATGCTTCAGTCCGGAAAAACTGCTTTCTATCAAACGGAAGGCGGAAAAAACCGGGTGTTCTCGATCGGCGGCAAATATGAAGAAGTGGAAGAGCATCCAAAAGCGATCTCCTTGGCCCGCCTGAAAGAACAAGGGAAGAAAATTTTCGGAAACCGGGGAGCCACCCTGATTGATCTGGGCGATGACATCGCTTGTCTGGAAATCCATTCCCCCAAACAAGCACTGGGGCCGGAAGTGATCAGCATGATCAACAAATCGGTCAAAGAAGTGCGGAAGAATTACCGGGGACTGGTCATCAGTGCGGAAGCGCCCAACTTCTGTGTCGGCGCCAACCTGATGATGCTCTTGATGGAAGCACAAGATTACAACTGGCCGGAAATCGATTTGATTGTTCATCAGTTCCAGCAAGCCATGGGCTCTTTGCGGACCCTGGAGAAACCGGTCGTTGCCGCACCTTATGGCATGACGTTGGGCGGCGGCGTTGAGGTGTGCTTGCCGTGTGACCGGGTTCAGGTCGCCGGAGAAACCTACATGGGGCTGGTTGAAGTCGGTGTCGGTTTGATTCCGGGTGGTGGCGGCAACAGCGAAATGTTGCTCCGTTTCACCGAAGGCGTGGATCCGAAAGACCGGATTTCGTTGCAACCTCTGGTCAATCACATCTTTATGACCATCGGCCAAGCCAAGGTGTCAACCAGCGGCGAAGATGCCCGCAAATATAAATTCATCCGTCCGTATGACGGCATCACCGTCAACAAAGATCACTTGATTTACGATGCAAAACAAGTGGCCCTGGGACTTTACAACGCCGGTTACAAAGCTCCGGAACCGCGTAAAATCCCGGTGGTCGGGGAAACGGGATACAACACGCTGAAACTCGGTGCTTACGGGCTCTTGAAGTCTGGATATATCAGTGAGCATGACTACAAAATTGCTTGCAAATTGGCGTTTGTTCTGTCCGGTGGAAATGTGCCGGAAGGAACGCTGGTGGATCAGCAATATCTGTTGGATCTGGAACGGGAAGCCTTTTTGAGTCTGATCGGAGAACCCAAAACCCAACAAAGAATGCAACACATGTTGGTTAAAGGGAAGCCTCTTCGCAACTAACATTTGAAAAGGGGGAGAAAATATGCGCGAAGCAGTCATTGTGGCCGGCGCCCGTACTGCAGTGGGAAAAGCGGGAAAAGGGAGCTTGCGCAATTACCGGCCGGATGAAATGGCCGCAGCTGTTGTTTCGGATTTGATGCGGCGTGTTCCTCAGGTGGATCCCAAGGAAGTGGAAGATGTGATCTTGGGATGCGCGTTTCCTGAGGGAGAGCAAGGGATGAACCTTGCGAGAATCGTCGCTTTGAGGGCGGGACTTCCCACGGAGGTTCCGGGAATGACCGTGAATCGTTTCTGTTCTTCCGGCCTGCAAACCATTGCCATTGCGGCGGAAAAAATTATGTGCGGATTTGCCGACATCATGATCGCCGGTGGCGTCGAAAGCATGAGTATGGTGCCGATGGGCGGATATAAACCGGCGCCCAACCCCTATCTGATGGAACATCTGCCGGAAACTTACATGTCCATGGGGCATACGGCGGAAGAAGTGGCGAAGCGGTACAACGTGACCAGAGAAGATCAGGACCGTTTTGCCTTGGCCAGCCACCAAAAGGCGGCGGCAGCCATCAAAGCGGGGAAATTTAAAGATGAAATCGTTCCCTTGACCGTGAAGGAACATTTCTTTGATGAAAATGGAAAACTGCAAGTCAAAGAGCGGATCTTTGACACCGACGAAGGCGTCCGTCCCGACACCAATCTGGAAGTGCTCGGAAAATTACGTCCGGTTTTCCACGTGAACGGAACGGTGACCGCGGGGAACTCTTCGCAAACGAGTGACGGAGCGGCCGCTGTGATGATCATGTCCCGGGAAAAAGCCGAGGAACTGGGTGTGAAACCGCTGGCGATTTTCCGCGGATTCACCCTGGGCGGGGTGGATCCGGATGTCATGGGAATCGGTCCGGTGGCAGCCGTGCCCAAATTGCTTGAAAAAACGGGCATTCGTCTTGAGGACATCGATTTGATTGAGCTGAATGAAGCCTTTGCTTCCCAATCGGTGGCCGTGATCCGGGAGTTGGGACTGGATCCGGAGAAGGTGAATGTCAACGGAGGCGCCATTGCGCTGGGCCATCCCCTGGGATGTTCCGGGGCGAAATTGACCGTTTCCATCTTGGGAGAACTGGAGCGGCGCAATCTCCGTTACGGGCTTGTCACCATGTGTATCGGCGGCGGGATGGGAGCCGCGGGCATTGTGGAACGGGTAAGCTGACCGAAGCCAATTCATCAGGTTTTAAATTAACGGGAGGGAAGAAAAATGACAGATACAAAAGCAAAAGGCGGAGCTTATTTACTGGAGCAAAGAGATCCGGAAACGGTTTTTACGCCGGAAGATTTTACAGAAGAACACAAAATGATCGCCAAAACGACCGAAGACTTCGTCAAAGACAAAGTATGGCCGGTTTTGCCGGAAATTGAGAATCACCAATTTGAACATACCGTGCGTTTGTTGAAAGAAGCAGGAGGTTTGGGGCTCCTTGGTGCGGACGTGCCGGAGAAATATGAAGGGTTGGGTCTGGACAAAGTCAGTTCCAGTTTGATCACGGAGAAAATCTCTCTTGCCCGTTCTTTTGGTTTGTCCCACGGGGCGCATGTGGGGATCGGGTCCCTTCCGATCGTCTTTTTCGGAAATGATGAACAAAAGAAAAAATATCTGCCGGATTTGGCTTCCGGACGGAAAATTGCCGCTTATGCCCTGACGGAACCCAGTTCCGGATCGGATGCCTTGGGGGCAAAAACGACGGCGAAATTGAGCGATGACGGAAAATATTACATCTTAAACGGGGAGAAACAATGGATTACCAACTCCGGTTTTGCCGATGTGTTTATCGTTTACGCCAAAGTGGATGGCGACAAGTTTACGGCGTTCATTGTGGAACGTGATTTCCCCGGGGTTTCTGTCGGGCCGGAAGAAAAGAAAATGGGAATCAAAGGATCATCCACCCGCACCTTGATCCTGGAAGACGCCAAGGTCCCGGTGGAAAACTTGCTCGGAGAACTGGGCAAAGGGCACAAAATCGCCTTTAACATTTTGAATATCGGCCGTTACAAACTGGCCATCGGCACCGTGGGTTCCTCCAAACGGGCCATCGAGATCTCGGCAAAATACGCCAATGAACGGAAACAATTTAAAGTGCCGATTTCCAAATTCGGACTCATTCGCGAAAAATTGGCCAACATGGCGACCAAAGTGTATGCTGCGGAAAGCTTGGCGTACCGGATTGCCGGAATGTTTGACGCCAACCTGGAAGGAGTGGAAAACGCGGAAGGTTCCGTGGTGGCCAATGCGATCGGGGATTTGGCGATCGAATGCTCTGTGTCGAAAGTGTTCGGTTCCGAAGTGCTCGATTATGTGGTGGATGAAGGGGTACAAATCCATGGCGGTTACGGTTTCATGAATGAGTACGAGATTGAAAACATGTATCGCGATTCCCGGATTAACCGTATTTTTGAAGGAACCAACGAAATCAACCGGCTGATCATCCCGGCCACCTTGATGCGGAAAGCATTGAAAGGGGAATTGCCTTTCTTGCAAGCCGCACAAAATCTGCAAGAAGAATTGTTGACCATGATGCCGTACTTCCCGGATGAAGATGCTCCGGTTTTGGAGGCCGAAGAACATTATGTGGAAAATGCGAAGAAAATCTTCTTGATGGTCGCCGGACTGGCCACGCAAAAATACGGGGAGAAAATGCAAAAAGAACAAGAATTGCTGCGTGACCTGGCAGATATCGCCATCGAGACCTTTGCCATGGAGAGTGCTTTGTTGCGCACGAAAAAAGCCATTCTTAAAAATGGTGAAGAAAACGAACAAGCCAAAATCGATTACACCGTGGCTTTCATCTATGAGTCGATGCAAAAAGTGGATGCGCTGGCCCGCCATGCTTTGGCAGCCATCGAAGAAGGCGATGTCCTGCGCACTCAACTTTCGGTATTGAAAAAGCTGACCCGGATCCAACCGGTAAACGAAGTGGAATTGAAACGCCGGATTGCCGCCCGGATCATCGATGCCGAAAAATATGTGGTTTAATCGACGCTTTCAGGCTGTTGGCAAAATCGTCAACAGCCTTTTTTTATTGGAACATTTCCTTTCATGATGTCTATTTCATTTCAATGGAGGTTTCGTCCGGAATCAAATGATGTCGCCTTTTTCAGGGCAAAGGCGGATGAACGAGGGAACGTCTTCCACTGTGAACGGGCGTTTGAAATTGAGTATTCCTTGGCATTCAGAGTGTTGATATCAAAATATTTATAATTATATTTATAATGCTGGATCCGGAATCAAGTCCCCCTTTTGCATGCTTGAAGAAGAAAAGGGGGCCGAAAAGGGAAGGTTAAAAAACCTCTTTTTTGCCGAGAAATTTAAAAAACCAGCGATGGTAAAACCATTCGATGACGGCATAGACGATCCCGACGGTCAGGGAAATTTGAAACAGAGGCACTTGGTTGATTTTAAAGTTTTTGGTGCCGATATCCATATCAAAAAAGTAAGTCCCGATGAACCAAACGATGAGAAAACTTAACAATGCATCCGACAGGGTGGTGAACACATTTCCCATTTTCGGCAGCAAAAAGAAATCCCCCAGATATCCGGCCAATGCCAGAACAATGCTGACAAACAGAATCGATTTATAATCAATGTCGTAAATCAATCCCATAGTAAGGTAAAGAAGAAAAGTGACATAGATAAACTTGATGATCAGATGGTAAGTATGATTCAACGCGCAAGCTCCTTTCCGGTTTTTTCTTATTATTTCACCGCCATAAACGCCTATGCATGCGGTGGATTCAATCGGTTTCATACAGCGCCAGCCACGCGCGGATGGCTTGATTGAGTTGCCGTGCAGCCCGGGTGGTTAAGTGGTGCGGCTTGTGGTTCAGCGGAAAATGAGTGGAATTGGGCAGGTTTTTGGTGAGAACTTCCGTATATTTGCGAAACCGGTCATTCCGGGTTCCCGAGAAAACCAAGACGGGCGCCTGAATGCTTGGCAGGAGCCTGGTACCGTTAAATGTCCGGCTGTATTGAAAGTATTGCTTGATGTTTTCCGGGTTTCCCATGCGGGCCGCGGCATGGAGATAAGCATACATTTTGAGGCTGCCGGCGTTGGCCAGGCAAAAGCTCCGTGACAAAAGCGGAAAGCCGGTGCGGTTGCACAAAGCCACAGCCAGCTCCAACTCCGCTTGGATGACCGGATCGGATATTTCCGAAAGCGCACTGATCAAAATGCCGCCCAAAAATCGTTCGGGATGGCGATGCAAGGCGTTTAAGGCCACGCTTCCGCCTGTGGAATACCCGGCCAGATAAGCTTTTTCGATTTGCAAGTGATCCATCAGGCAGCAAAGATCCTGGATGATCAACGGATAAGTCACCGGCTGGCGGGACGGGCCGCTGAATCCATGTCCGCGAACGTCAAAAAGGATCAGTTGATAACGGTGTTTCAGATCTTCCATCTGATAGTGGAAGACGCGGCTGGTGATCAGCGGAGGATGGATAAAAATGATGGCGGGTCCGTTTCCTTCCGATTCGTAGTAAAGCCGGGTTCCGCCGCAATCCAAAAAGGGCATTTTTTTCGCCTCCTTCACTTGTTGGCTTTATTTTGGCAGGAAGCCGGAAAAAGTATGAAAAAAATGCCCGCAATGGTGGCAGGATTTTGAGGGCGCCGGAGGGAAGATTAAGCAAAAACGGGTTTGCTTGCACAAGCCGGGAATCAAAGCAAACCTCAATTTTGATATTTTTGTCAAAATATCGACAAATTACAGGAAAATTTTTGACAAAAATTTCTATATAATGGAAGAAACAGAAGCAGAGTCTGAGATGGAGCTGATCGGCGATGGAAGAATTGCAATCTTTGTTGCATGCCATGATGGAACGGATGGATATGCAGTCTGCAAGCATTGAACAGATCAAAACGGATATCTCGGATTTAAAAAAGAATTTGAACAAGGTGGAGCAAAAAGTCGACCGGATCGAATCGCACGTCAACGGAATGAAACAAATGGTGGGAATCATCAAAGAGGAACTTTCCTGTATCGACCGTTCAAAAGAGAGGCTGGATCAGGTTCTGATGGAAGAAGAAAATTGGCAGGAACAGATCACACAGGCTTTGGCCTTGTGTTCCAAAGAAAAGAAGAATCAGCTGAAAAACATCATTGATCAGCATGTAGGGTAAGCCCGGACGCGTCGTTTGGGTTTTTCTTTGTTTTGAATCGGTGTTATAATGGATACGATTAGAAGTGCCCCTTGATAAAGGAGGAAACAAAGTGAGCATCAATGGTGTGGAATGGCTGCTGATATTTGTGGTGGCACTCATTTTGTTTGGTCCGAAGAAACTGCCGGAACTGGGACGGGCCCTTGGGAAATCGCTTCGAGAATTTAAAAAGGCCACCAGCGGGGTATTAAGCGAAGAAGATTCGGGACAAGGAGCAGAAGCCAAGCCGGATGCACCCAAAGCAGAAATTGCCAAGACCGGAAATCCGAAGGCGGAAACCCAAACCGTGAAAGACGAAACAAAAACACCCAACCTCTAAAAACCGGAGGTGGGTGTTTTTGCTGTTTCCGTTCAGCAACAACGGCGGATGTCGCCGCTTCCGTATCGTTCATCGATGGCCTGGCGGTAAAATTCGGCTCTTGTCATCGGGGTTTGGTCCGGATGATGTTTTTGAAGGTGGTCAAGATATCGGTCGTAATTGGGAACACCGGCCATTTCATTTAAATAATAGGCAAGGGCCCGGCAGGATTTTTTGATCCATTTCACCATTCAAATTCACCCCTTCACGGTTTTGGGTTGATGCGGAACATATGGCGCTTCTTTTGCCGACAGGGGTTCGTGTTTGACCAGCACCTTGTACCAGATGCGGGCCGCATCCACAATAATCACGATCACAAAAGCAATGAACAAGAAGGTTAAGACGGCATCAATCTGGTTGTTCAAAACGATGCGCTTCATTTCTTCGATCGATTGCGCCGGACCCAGCAACTGGTTGTTGGCAATCGCTTCGGAATATTTGTTGGCCGCCGCGATAAATCCGACCGACGGATCGGGATGGAACAACTTTTGCCATCCGGCTGTCATGGTGACAATGGTCAGCCATCCCAGCGGAATGAACGTCACCCAGGAGTAGGCGGCTTTTCCCATCTTGATCAAAATGGTGGTGCCGACAACCAGCGCAACAACCGCGAGCATTTGGTTGGCGATCCCGAACAGGGGCCATAACGTGTTAATGCCGCCCAACGGGTCAATGACGCCTTGGTATAAAAAGTAACCCCAGCCGGCAACAACGAGTGCGCTTGCCAAGATGTTTGCCGGATAAAACTTGGTGTCACCCAGTTTCGTGACAACCCTTCCCATCAAGTCTTGCAAAATGAAGCGGCCCACCCGGGTGCCGGCATCAATGGTGGTCAGAATGAATACAGCTTCAAACAAGATGGCAAAGTGATACCAGAATGCCATCAACGATTGTCCGCCGAGCACTTCGGAAAAGATGACGGACATTCCGACGGCAAGGGTCGGAGCTCCGCCGGTGCGGGAAAGAATGGTGCTTTCCCCGACCGATTCAGCCAATTGCGACAAATCCTGCGGCGTTACGGTAAATCCCATCTCCGTCACGGCCCGGGCTGCCGAGATGACATCATTTCCGATCACCGAAGCCGGACTGTTCATGGCAAAGTACACACCGGGAGTCAGGATGCATGCCGCGACCAGTGCCATGATGGCGACGAAAGATTCGGTCAGCATTCCGCCGTATCCAATCATGGTGGCATGGGATTCCCGGGCGATCATTTTGGGAGTGGTGCCGGATGAAACCAAAGCGTGGAATCCGGAGATGGCACCACAAGCGATAGTGATAAAGACAAACGGGAACAAATCGCCGGAGAACACGGGACCGGTTCCGTCAATGAATTGGGTTAAGGCCGGCATTTTAAGGTCCGGCAAGACGATGACAATGCCGACGGCCAGTCCAAAAATGACCCCCACTTTTAAAAAGGTGCTTAAATAATCGCGTGGGGCGAGCAAAAGCCAAACCGGGAGAACCGATGCGACAAAACCGTAAATGATCATCATCCAAGCAATGGTGGTGCCTTCAAACGTGAAGTATGAAGCCAAAGCCGGATGAGCGGATACATATTGCCCCCCGTAAATGGACAAAAGCAACAGGGCAAACCCGATGATCGAAGCTTCCAGCACTCTCCCCGGCCGCAGATAGCGCATGTAGATGCCCATAAATACGGCGATGGGGATCGTCATCACGATGGTGAACATTCCCCACGGGCTGTGTGCGAGCGCTTGCACAACCACCAATGCCAATACCGCCAGCAAAATAATCATGATTCCCAAAATGGCGATGGCAGCCGTGAATCCGCCGACCGGCCCGATTTCTTCGCGTGCCATGTCACCGAGTGACTTTCCGTTTCGCCGCATGGAACCGAACAAAATGATAAAGTCTTGCACGGCCCCGCCAAGCACCACGCCGACGATGATCCAGATCGTTCCCGGCAAATACCCCATTTGTGCCGCCAAAATGGGACCGACAAGGGGACCGGCGCCGGCAATGGCCGCAAAATGGTGGCCGAACAACACCCATTTGTTGGTGGGAACATAATCTTTGCCGTCATTATGAATTTCTGCCGGAGTTTTCCGATTGTCATCCAATTCGAAAATTTTCCGCGCGATAAAACGGCTGTAAAAACGGTAAGCAACCGCATAGGTGCAGACGGCGGCGGTAATCAGCCAAAATGAGTTCACCGATTCGCCGCGGTTTAAGGCCAAAATGGCAAACCCGGCGGCGCCTAGTACGGATATTCCTCCCCAGATGAGAATGGACAATAGTCGATTTTTCACGTTCAACCCTCCTGCTGATGAGAATTTGTCCGAACCGGTTGGATAGTGTTGCTTCATCGGATTCATCAAAATATTTATTGAATTTTATCATTATTATACTGGAGATTTTTTATGATTTCGACAAAAATATTTCCGATTTTAGTCAAAAAATAAGGTCTCTGTTCCCACGGACCTGTATTGAAAAGGACGGAGTTGAAGAAAAACTAATGTAATTTACGGTTTTATGCTATACTGTGAGAAGTTAAAGTGGAAGAATAATAAGGCAGGCGATTGTTTAGCGGAGGTGAACGAGATGGCGATTTCCAAAGAAGAGGTTTATAAAGTGGCTGAACTGGCCCGTTTGAAATTAAGTGAAGAGGAAGCGGAACAGTTTACCAGCCAGTTAAATGATATTTTGGAGTTTGCCAATAAATTGAACGAATTGGACACAGATCATGTGGAACCGACCAGCCATGTCATTCCAATGATCAATGTGATGCGGGAAGACGAAGTGCGTCCGTCCCTGGACCGGGAAAAAGTATTGAAAAATGCACCGGAACATCAAGACGGAATGTTTCGTGTGCCGGCAGTTTTTGAAGAGTAAGGGGGAGAACGATGTCGCTGTTTAATGAATCCATCAAGAGCATACATAAACGCTTGGCAGATCGTGAAATTTCGGCCAAAGACCTGGTGAATGAATCTCTGCGGCGCATTGAAGAAGTCGACGGACAAGTGCAAGCTTTCGTTCACGTGGACGCGGAAGGCGCCCGAAAGCGTGCGGAAGAGTTGGACAAGAAGCTTGCAAACACTTCGGAAAAAGGTCTGCTCGCCGCTTTACCGGCAGGCATCAAGGACAACATTTGCACCGAAGGCATGACCACAACGTGTGCCAGCCGGCTTTTGTCCAATTACCAGCCGATTTATAACGCAACGGTGATGGATAAATTGGAGCAGGCTGAAGCGGTGACAGTGGGAAAAATGAACATGGACGAATTTGCGATGGGTTCCTCCACGGAAAACTCCTCTTTGCAATTGACCCGCAATCCGTGGGATTTGGACCGGGTTCCCGGAGGATCCAGCGGAGGTTCGGCCGCAGCGGTTGCTGCCCGTGAAGTCTATTTCTCGCTCGGATCGGATACCGGCGGATCGATCCGCC
>NZ_JACETT010000002.1:0-90705 GCF_013912365.1 Thermoactinomyces intermedius | reverse complement strand
GTTTGGTTAGGTTAAGTGTGATGAACATAATGCCGGTCAGCAGGGACATCACTTTTTCAAAAAACTGATATCTTCCGATCCATACGAATAGTAAGCAAATAATGGCGTGCAGGATGGCCCAGCCTTTCAACGGGATCTGTGGAAAGATGGCGGTGGCGGCCAGAGCGGCGGAGGAAGATCCGGCGGCTCCGTAAATGAATCCCCATATCACGATGTAAATTCCAAAGTAGATCAATGCCCAGTGGCCCAGATATTTCCATCCCTGCAGAATGGTTTGCCCGGAGGCGAGTTGGAAACGGCCCACTCCTTCATTCAGGAAATACTTGATGATGGCCCCGGCAATAATGGCCCAGACAAAAACCGTTCCAAACTTGGTTCCGGCCACCAGGGCGGCGACCAAGTCCCCGGCTCCCACACCGGTGGCGGCGGCAACCAGCCCGGGTCCGATTAGTAAAAAACGTTCTTTTAATGTTTTGGGAGGCGTTTTGGTTTGTACGGGAGATCCCTCCTTCATCGTAATTGTATTTATACAATAAATAAGTTTCTTTTTTTGTTTTCGAGATGAATATAAAAAATCCCTCTTTACAAAAAGTAAGAGGGATTTAAGAAAGAGCTTATAATACCTGCTCGACTTCGCGAACTTCCGGTACTTCTTCCATCAACGCCCGTTCAATTCCGGCTTTCAGTGTAATGGTGGAACTGGGGCAGCTTCCGCAGGCACCGAGCAAACGTACGCGCACGATTCCGTCTTCGACTTCGACCAATTCCACGTCTCCACCGTCACGCTGAATGAAAGGGCGCAATTTGCCCAATACTTCATTAACGCGTTCTTCTACTGACACAATAAAAACCCCTTTCTAAATAGGAGTAACAAACCAAGCAGATATCCCAATATCAAATTCATTGTAGGGGGTTTTTCCAGCAAAATCAATGGTTAATTCACGGAAACCGGCAGGGAAAAACGAGTCTTTTTTCCAAATCAGAAAATTGATATGATGGATATGTCTCAGTTTCATTTCAAAGGAGTATGTATATGAAGAAGCGTTATGAAGACGTAAAGGAATTGATTGGTCAAACCCCGATGTTACGTCTGAAACGGATGGGAACTCCGAAGAATATAAAGCTGTATGCGAAGTTGGAGTTTTTTAATCCCGGCGGCAGTGTGAAAGACCGCTTGGGAGTGGCGTTGATTCGCGAAGGAGAAAGAACGGGGAAACTGAAACCGGGCGGGACGATTATCGAACCGACAGCCGGGAACACAGGCATTGGCATTGCTTTAGCCGCTGTGGGGACGGACTATCGGGTGATTTTTGTCGTTCCGGAAAAGTTTTCAGTGGAAAAACAAGAATTGATGCGCGCGTTGGGAGCCGAGGTGATCAATACGCCGACCGAGCTCGGGATGAAAGGAGCCATGGAAAAAGCGAAAGAATTGGAAGAATCCATTCCCGGCGCCTATTGCCCGCAACAATTTGTCAACCCGGCCAATCCCCGGGCGCATTATGAAAGCACCGGCCCTGAAATCTGGGAACAGATGGACGGCGAAATTGACGTGTTTGTGGCCGGGGCAGGTTCAGCCGGAACGTTTATGGGGACGGCCCGCTACCTGAAAGAAAAAAATCCGGCGATCAAAACGGTGATCGTGGAACCGGAAGGATCCATCATCGGGGGCGGAAAGCCGGGGCCGCACAAGACGGAAGGAATCGGTATGGAAATGTTCCCGGATTACTTTGACCGGTCTTTGATCGATGAAGTGTATACCGTAAAGGATGAGGATGCCTTCCGGCTCGTCAAAGAACTGGCGACGAAGGAAGGGTTGCTGGTGGGAAGTTCTTCCGGGGCCGCTTGTCATGCCGCTTTGGAAGAAGCCAAAAAATGCTCCAAAGATGCGCGGATCGTGGTCATTTTTCCTGACAGCAGCGAACGTTATCTCAGCACAAAAATTTATCAAGGTGGGGTGTAAACGATGAAAACGGATACAAAATTGATTCACGGAGGCGTTTTTGGCGATGCCCAAACCGGAGCCGTCAGCGTTCCGATTTACCAGGTGTCAACCTATAAACAAAAACGGGTGGGTGAACATTCCGGTTATGAATATTCCCGGACGGGAAACCCGACCCGGGCGGCATTGGAACAGCTGATCGCAGAATTGGAAAATGGTGCGGCCGGGTTGGCCTTCAGCTCGGGAATGGCTGCCATCTCGACCGTCCTTTCTTACTTCAATCAAGGAGATCATTTGGTGATCGGGGATGATGTTTACGGCGGGACGTATCGGGTGGTTTCCAAGGTGTTTAACCGGATGGGATTGAAAGCCACGTTTGCGGACACCAGTGATCCCAAGCAAATCAAAGCCGCCATTCTTCCCGAAACGCGGGCCATTTATATGGAAACACCAAGTAATCCGCTCTTAAAAGTATCTGATATCCGGGCGATCGCACAGTTGGCCAAAGAAAAAGGGTTGTTGTTGATTGTGGATAACACGTTTTTGACTCCTTACTGGCAAAACCCGCTGGATCTTGGGGCTGATATTGTTCTTCACAGTGCCACCAAATATCTCGGGGGACACAGTGACGTGGTCGCCGGGCTGGTTGTCACCAAAGAAAAATCCCTCGGGGAGGAACTCCACTTTTTGCAAAACTCGGTCGGCGGCATTCTCGGACCGCAAGATTCCTGGCTTTTGATAAGAGGAATGAAGACGCTGGGATTGAGAATGCGCCAACATGAACAAAATGCCCGGCGGATTGCCGAGTGGTTGAATGAGCATGAGCAAGTGGAGAAAGTGTATTATCCGGGATTGGAAAGCCATCCGGGGCATGAAGTGGCATCCGTGCAAGCCAAAGGTTATGGCGGGATCATCTCATTTGATGTGGGCAGTGCGGAAAAAGCGGATCAATTGTTGGAGAACACCCGCTTCTTCACCCTTGCGGAAAGCTTGGGAGCGGTGGAAAGCCTGATTTCCGTCCCGGCCCGCATGACCCATGCATCGATTCCTGCCGAACGCAGGGCGGAACTCGGAATCACGGACGGATTGGTCCGCATTTCCGTTGGTGTGGAGGATGTGGAAGACTTGATCATGGATTTGGATCAGGCGCTTCGGTAATTGAAAAGAGAAGCGGAGGGAAGCCGGTGAATCAGGTCGTTGTATACGTCTATGGTGCGGAAGAAATTTGTGCCAGTTGCGTCAACCTGCCTTCTTCCAAGGAGACCGCAACCTGGTTGGAAGCGGCCCTCGGGCGAAAGTATCCCGGGCAAGTGACGGTAAAATATGTGGATATTTTCCATCCGCAGACAGAAAAAGAAAAATCATTCAGCAAACGGGTTATTGAAGAAGATTTATGGTATCCTGTCGTCGTCATTGATGATGAAGTGGTTGCGGAAGGAAATCCGAAACTGAAAAAAATCTGTGAAGTGATCGACCGCTTGGTTGCTGTGTAGAGGCTTCTGCACAGCATTTTTTTGTTTGTTTGCGGGGATCAAGGTTTTCATCAGTAACTCAAAAAGGTTTAATATTTTTGTGCTATTTTTGCTACGAGTTCCGGCGGGTTCGTGATATCTTATAATGTGTCTGTTATTTGCCGTTACAGTAAAATCTTATTAATTGTCATTAATAGTATAATATAAACAGATAAAAAATGGATGTTCCGGATGGGTGATGAAGTGGCCATCACCGCTTGGATTACGGAGGAACCGAGGAGTTGATGGGTATGTGGTTGATCCCCCTGTCGCTTGGGGCGCTTTTTGGCCTGGGGGTCTGGGAAAAGAGAAAACACCAAAAAAATATTAATTCCATTCCATTAAGGATCAATGTGAACGGCATTCGCGGGAAATCCACGGTGACCAGACTGATTACCGGCGTCATGATTGAAGCCGGATATCGCGCGGTCGGGAAAACCACGGGAACGGCCGCCAGGATGATTTATTGGAATAAAAAGGAAGAAAAGCCGATTCGCAGACGTCTGGAAGGGCCCAATATCCGGGAACAAAAAGTGGTTGTGGAAGAAGTGGCCAAGCTCGGGGCCAATTGTCTGGTCAGCGAATGCATGGCCGTGAATCCGGATTATCAGATTGTCTTTCAGGAAGAAATGTTGCAAGCCAATGTCGGCGTGATTGTCAATGTTTTGGAAGACCATATGGATGTGATGGGGCCGACGTTGGAAGAGGTGGCGGATGCTTTTACGGCGACGATTCCGTACAAAGGATATCTGATTGTATCCGAAGGGCCTTTTGTTCCCTTTTTCAAAAAGGTGGCCCGTCGCCGCCGCACGCGTGTTTATGTTGCAGATACTTCCAAGATCTCGGAAAAGTTTTTGCGCCAGTTCGATTACATGGTGTTTCCGGAGAATGCCGCATTGGCATTGGCTGTTGCCGAAGCGTTGGGCATTGACCAGGAAACGGCTTTCCGGGGTATGCTGAAGGCAAATCCCGATCCGGGAGCCATGCGGATCCTTCCGCTGAGTGCGGATGAACATCCTGCTTATTTTGTCAACGGATTTGCAGCCAATGATGCTTCATCCACCCTGAATATTTGGGAACGTGTCGGGATGCTGGGATATCCGGTCAAAGATCCCGTGGTCATTATGAATTGCCGTCCGGACCGGGTGGATCGGACTGAACAATTCGCAAGGGATGTTTTGCCGCATATGTCCATCGATACGCTTGTCGTCATCGGACAAACGACACAGCCGATCGTGGAAGCCTGCCAAAAAGGCCTGATCCGGTGCCGGGAATTGCTGGATTTGGAAAATCAGCCGTTGGAACAAATTATTCAAGCCATTCAAGGCAAATTACATAACCGGTTGGTTTACGGCGTCGGTAACATTCACGGGGCTGCGGAGCCTTTGTGTGAATGGTTTGAACAGATGAACCAAAAAGCCAAAAAGCAGTTTACCGCCCGGCTGGAGTCTGAATCGAATCAACCCGAAGATGAACAAAAAGCGGTACAAAACAAGAAAATGGCACATATTGTCAGCTAGGAGGAAAGTTCGTTGTTTGGATCAGACTTATACGTATCGTTAATTATCGGAGTGGTCCTCAGCCTGTTGTATGCGGAAAAAGTGGGGGTTATGCCTGCAGGACTGATTGTTCCCGGATATATGGGATTGGTTTTTGATCAGCCTGTTTTTATTTGTGTGATTTTGTTAATTAGTTTTTTAACATTTATAATTGTGACAAAAGTCGTCGGGCGCTTTACCATTTTATACGGGCGGAGAAAGTTTGCCGCCATGTTGTCCGTCGGAGTTGCCCTGAAGCTGATTTTTGACTATTTCGCCCCCATGACCTTTCCTTATTTGCCTTTTGAAATGCAGGAATTCCGGGGGATCGGTGTCATTGTTCCCGGGCTGATTGCCAACACCATTCAAAAACAGGGCGTGATTCCGACCGTCGGAAGTACGTTGTTGTTAAGCGGGGCGACTTTCGTCATCATGTTTTTATACGAATTTGTGTTGCTGAAGTTTTTCTGAACATCAAAGAGAAGCCAAACCATGCGGGGGTGGAGAAAGAGACAGGCTCTAACCCCGAACTTTATTTTTTATGCAAGGTGTAAGGATGGATTCTACATGTTAACTTGGAAACAAAAATTTCAACGCTATATCAAAAGGCAAAAGAAAAAAACGATGCAGCACGCGTTGATTGCTCTGGGCATCACCGTTTTTTTCATCGTCCTCAGCCAGGTTTTGGATTCGCCGCCAAAAGTGGAGGAACAAGATGATCACAGCCTTTTGACCATCAGCATGGCCGGGGACATGTTGTTTGGGCGGTATGTCGATGACGTGGTGGTCCCCGATCAGGGATATCACTCGTTGTTTCAGTATGTGCGGCCTTATCTCAAGAAATCGGATTATATTACCGGAAATTTTGATCAGCCCGTCACCGAAGACGAAGATTACCCCAAAGCGGACAAACGGGTGCATATTTCCACCAAACCGGAGATTGCCAAAGTGTTGAAAGAAGAAGGCTTCACGACTGTCAACCTGGCCAACAACCACATCAAGGATTACGGGAAACAAGGCTTGTTGGATACCGTTCGGGTGTTTCAAAACCAAAAGGTGAACACGGTCGGAGCCGGCTACAATATCCAAGATGCTTCCACCGTTTCCTATCAGATGGTCCGGGGCATCAAAATTGCCACCCTTGGATTTTCCGATATCCTTCCTAAAGATTTTCGTGCTTTGTCCGACCGGTCCGGTGTGGCCCCGGCGGATCCGGACGTGTTTTTTTATGATGTGGCCAAAGCCAAAAAAAATGCCGATCTGGTGATTGTCCATATGCATTGGGGTGAAGAGTATGACAGCACCTTCCACCCGAGGCAGCAGGATTTGGGACGGTCGTTGATCGATGCCGGAGCCGATATCGTGATCGGTCACCATCCCCATGTGTTGGAACCGGTGGAAGTTTACAAACACGGGGTCATCTTTTACAGCCTTGGGAACTTTATTTCGGATCAGGGGTGGTCCCGGACCCGGGAAAGTGTTTTGGCTCAGTATAAAGTGATGAACGGAAAGGTGAATTTGGTGATTCGCCCGCTTGTCATCCGGGATGGAACCCCGAGGCCGCTGACCGGGTTCGGTTCTTTTTACCGTCGGGAGAGGATTTTTATGCAAATCACCGATGAACCGATTTTTTCAGAAGAATGGAGCCGTTTGTGGAAACGGGAAGGAGAAGCGTTGGTGCGCACCATCGATCTCCCGCCGAAATTAAAAGCTAAATTGGCTCCGTCGAGATAAAGGAAATTTTCTTCCATTTGAAAATGATTTTGGTTAAGATTACATCGTGAAGGGACGAATGGAGGAAATGTTGACTTATCGGCAGAGGTTCCAACGATATCTGAAACGCGAGAAAAAAAAGGCCGTGTTCCATTCGTACATTGCTTTGTTCCTCATTATTGTGTTGATGACGGGATGGACGGTCTTGGATCGCGTGAAAGCCGTATCCGTTCGGGAGGATCCCGACAGCCGGCTGACGGTTACGCTTGTGGGGGACATGATGTTCGGGCGGCATATCGAGGATGTGATCGTCAAAAACTACGGCTATGAATATTTATTTCATTATGTTCGTCCTTATTTTCAGTATTCGGATTATGTGACGGGAAACTTTGAGAATCCCATCGTAAACCGGCGGGGTTATCCCAAGGCGGACAAATTTATTCATCTGAGCACAAAACCCGAAGCGGCCAAAGCATTGAAAAAAGTAGGTTTTTCCACCGTCAATCTGGCTAACAACCATATGAAGGATTATGGGAAACAAGGGTTGTTGGATACGTTGAAAGCTTTTCGGGATGCCGGAGTGGAGACCGTCGGGGCCGGCAGTCATTTGGACGAAGCCGTTGAAGTGGTGTATCAAACCGTCAACGGGATAAAAATTGCCACCTTGGGTTTTTCCGATGTGATGCCGGTCGATTTCCGCGCGACACATCAACGCTCCGGAATCGCTCCGGCGGATCCGGATGTTTGGTTTCCGCAAGTGGCCAAAGCCAAACAAAATGCGGATTTGGTGATTGTACATATGCATTGGGGATTGGAATATGACAGCCGCAATCATCCGCGGCAGAGGGATCTGGGGCATGCTTTGATCGATGCCGGAGCGGATCTTGTGGTCGGCCATCATCCCCATGTGTTGGAACCGGTCGAGGTGTATAAAAACGGCGTGATTTTTTACAGCTTGGGCAATTTTGTGTTTGATCAGGGTTGGACCCGTACCCGCGAAAGCGTGCTGGTGCAATACAAGGTGTTAAACAATGATACAGCCCGGTTGGAAATTTATCCGTTAATGATCCGGGAAGGGCAACCGCGTCCGCTTTTGGGATGGAGTCAGGTGTACCGGCGTGAGCGGGTGTTTATGCAAATGACACAAGAAAGGATTTATTCGAATCTGTGGAATCGCACATGGAAACGGGAAAACAACATTCTTGTCCGAACGGTTCCGCTTCCGCCCGGGCTGAAAGGAGGGAAAAAGGTTGAACAATAAGAAATTTCATGTCATCTTGGCTGTTTTTGTGATTGTCGGTACGATTTTTGCTTATTTTTATAAAAGCAATGAGTATGATTCCAAAGCTTTTGAGCAAACCGTCGACCAAAAGAACAAGCATAAATACGGAGTGGCTGCGGCGCATCCGGAAGCGGTCAAAGTGGGGATGCGCATTTTGGAACAAGGCGGCAATGCGGTGGATGCGGCGATTGCCGTCGGATATGCATTGGGAGTCGTTGAGCCTTACGGATCGGGGCTTGGCGGCGGCGGAACAATGTTGATTGATTTTTACAGCAAGGAGAAAGACCCCGTGGTTATCGATTATCGGGAAACGGCACCATATACCGGGATCATTCCGGATAACGGAGTGGGGGTTCCGGGGTTTGTGAAAGGAATGGAACTCGCTCATCAACGATACGGCAAATTGCCGATGGAGCAGTTGATTCAACCTTCAATAGAGCTGGCGGAACAGGGGTTTGAAGTCACCCCGATTTTAAACAGCCGCTTACAGGCGGCCAAATACCGGTTGCCGGTCAACGATCTGAAGCACATGTTCCCGGACGGGGAACCGATTCAGGCACACCGCTTGCTGGTCCAAAAAGATCTGGCCAATACACTGAAGGCGATTCAAAAGGACGGATCCAAAGCGTTTTATGAAGGCTTGATCGCCAAAGATATCGAGAATAAATCCCAAGGCGTGAAAGTCAGTGATTTACACAAGTATCAGCCATTGGTCAAAGAACCGCTTGTTGTAAAATACGGGAACTATGAAATGATCACCCCTTCTCCGCCAACCGGAGGAATTATGTTGGCCGAGTCGTTGAAAATGGCTGACAAACTCAAGGTGGGCAAAACCCGGGACTTGTCTGCCGATCAAATTCATTTGCTCGGGGAAATTGACAAAAGGGTGAACCATGCGCGGCGCCAAAACGTGGGAGATCCGCAGTTTGCCAAGGTTCCGGTAAAGGAGATGCTGGCGGATCAATATATTCAACAATTAACAAAGGATGTCAACCTCAAACAAATTTCGAGCCAGTATCAAACCGTGGCCGATTCGCTCGCGGATAAAGAGGAGCATGACAATACGACCCACTTTGTGGTTGTCGATAAAGACGGAAACATGGTGACGGCCACCAATACCCTGAGTAACTTTTTCGGATCGGGGATTTACGTGGATGGCTTTTTCTTAAACAACCAGTTAAAAAACTTCAGTCTCATCAAAAGCTCTCCCAATCGTCCCCAATTGGGGAAACGGCCCGTCAGTTATACGGCTCCGACCATTTTTGCCAAAAACGGACGCCCGGTTTTGGGAATCGGAAGTGCAGGGGGAAGCCGGATCACGCCGGTGTTGACACAAGTGGTATTGCGTATTTTGGAATATGATCTGCCGGTCCAGTCGGCCATCAACCGCCCCCGGTTTATCGTGGAGGATAATATCGTTTATGTCGAAAGAGCGTTGCCTGCCAATGTCCAGAAAGAATTGGAACAAAAAGGATATCAGGTGATTGTGAAACCGACGGGCATGTATTACGGGGGAGTGCAAGGCATCCAGGTGAACCGGAGTAAAAACAAGATGGAAGGAGGGTTTGACGGACGACGGGACGGAGCCTTTCGCTTTGGTGCAGACTAATGGAGACGGGTTGGAGGCATGGGTATGAAGCGTTTGTTGCAAATACTTACTCCTTTTTTGATCATTGGAGCCATATTGTTTTTTTTAATGGATTTTCGTCATGTGGAACAGCTGAGTCCCGAAGAAAAACAAGCGATTGAAAAATACCGGGAACAGCTGGTGAAAGGAACCTTGCTGGACAAGCCGGATGAAGGGATTTTCCGACGGGAAGATTTCGATGCGATTGCCAGATCTTTGGACGCACTTCATCAGCATGATCACTATTATGTGTTCGGGCCGGAATGGGGGGCTCCGCTTGATCATCCGGAAAGCGAATTTCAAAACATTGAATCCATCATCAATCAACCCGAATATGTAAACAACGGAAAGTACTTTGCTTTTTTCCAGGCTTTTCGTCAGGATTTGAACCAGGCAAAGAATAACTTGGGAACGAGAGCTTCCCATGACATTTTGGACGACTTGTCCACTTTGGTTTTTACGGATGAAATCGTCGAGGACCGGCAATGGAGCCAATCGGAGACGATCCGGGTCATGAAAGAAACCGGCCTGAAATTAATCAAAGAAGAAAATCAGAATGCACCAAACTCCGGGTGAATCCATGACCCGGAGTGCTTTTTTTTTCTGGAAATGGGAAAAATCATGGAATCGTTATATAATAACAACCAAAAGATGAAGTCAATCATGATGGAGTGAATATAAATGATCCCTCTTGTCGAGTTTTGCATCAATAATTTGACGGATGAAGTGCTGGCCGTAAAAAACGAGCTGGAAAAAGACCCGGGGATCGATGTGTTGGAGTATGACTGTTTGGGAAACTGCGGAATCTGTGCGCAAGGTCCCTATGCATTGGTCAACGGGGAAATCGTCACGGCAGACAGCGGAAAAGAACTTCTCAAGAAAATTTATGAGGAGATTGAACACATGGAAATTCGTTATTAAAAAAAGCATCCGGTTAAAACAACCGGATGCTTTTTTAGTAAACCGCAATTTCGTTGTAGAACGTGTCCCGTTCGACCGGTGTGCGGTTGGCGCCTTTGATCAGCCAGATCAGTTCGTCTTTGGTCAATGCTTGTTGCGTCAAAGCGCCTGCGGCATGGCTGATTCGTTCCTGAACCAGGGTTCCGTGCAGATCGGAAGAACCAAATTGTGTGGCCAATTGGGCCAGCTGTGTTCCAATATTAATAAAATACGCCTTGATATGCGGGAAATTATCCAGCATCAGCCGGCTGATGGCAATGGTTTTCAGATCGTCCATCGCCGAAGTGCGGCGTTTGATGGAAGCATTGACGCTTTTGGGTTGCACCGCCAGGGGAATAAATACCAAAAAGCCGTTTGTTTCGTCTTGCAATTCACGCAGGCGGATCATGTGAATCAACCGTTCTTCCTTGGTTTCAATCGATCCGTACAGCATGGTGCTGTGTGTTTTCATTCCCAGCTTGTGCGCGGTGCGGTGGACGTTCAACCAGTCGTCGGTGCTTGCTTTGTCAGGGCTCATTTTTAAGCGGTAACGCTCGGTCAGGATTTCCGCACCGCCGCCGGTCAGGGAGCTGACGCCGGCGTCCATCAGTTCTTTCAAGACCGTTTCGACCGAACGCCCTGACAAGCGGGAGAAAAATTCCACTTCGGCCGCCGTGTAAGCTTTGATGGTCACATGCGGATAGTGTTTTTTCAAGATGGCCACCGTTTCAAGATAATAGTCAAACGGCACCGTGTGGTTATGTCCGCCGACAATGTGGAATTCCCGGATTCCTTCCGTGTACCGCTCGCCGACATGTTCCAGCAATTCCTCGGGCGACATGGTGTAAGCCCCTTCTTCCCCGGGATCCCGCCGGAAAGCGCAGAATGCACATCTGGCTTCACAAACGTTTGTCGGGTTTAAGTACATATTTTGGATAAAGTAAACACGATCCCCGTTCTTTCTCCTGTTTACTTCATTGGCCAATTGACCGATGGTGAGCAGGTCCGGCGATTCGTATAAGGTGAGCCCGTCTTCCAATGTAAGGCGTTCCCCGTGTTTCACCTTCTCCACAATCGTATCCAAATTGCGGTCTGAAACCGTGGTGGTTAACGACATGGAGGGTTCCTCCTCTCATTACTGATCAAACAAACAACCAATGATATCTGAAATTATTTCGAATGTCTAAATAACCAATCGAACTTATATTATTCTACCACAAAGGATAATCATTGGAAAACAAGCGGGAAGGCATCTTCCGGCCGCCCGGATTTTGTCAATTTCCCGGGAGGGAAGGGGTTTACAATTTTTTACATGATGGCTCAAAAAGTTTGGAAAGGATGGAGATAACAAGAAGATGTGTCTAAATAATATATTTAATTGAATAATTTGTAAAAAATGCAGCTTTTCTTTTCGGTTTTGTCATTGTATACTGAAAATAACTGGCAGATTTCGAACAAATGTGCCTTGTTTTGTGAGAGATGGGTCAAGATAGGGAAGAGGAGGTCATGAGATGAGTGGGGGTCCGGCGTTAAAAGATCAGTTGGAAAAAGCAAGAAAACGCATGGAAGAAGCGGCGGATCGTTTCGGTTTGAATCATCCGGCCGTTTATGAACTGAGCCGGGAGCTAGATGAACTGCATAATTTGTGGGAACAGGAAACGATTCTTCACCAAAGGGAAGATGAAATCATCTATCCGCTTCGGATGCAAAGAACGAAAAAACGATCCAAACAGGCGATGATGGAAGCGATCTGAGCTCATTGGTTGTATCAGGGGAAGATTCCCTTGTATACTGTAAGAGAAGGAGGGAATGCCCCGTGATTAAATTGACGGAACAAGCCGCTTTAAAAGTGAAAGATATGTTGAGCGAGCAAGAGCATCCGGAAAATCTCTATCTGCGCGTCGGCGTGGAATACGGCGGATGCAGCGGTTTTTCATATAGTATGGGATTTGATGAAGAAAAGAAAGAAAATGACCTGGAACTGGACCAGTTCGGTGTCCGGATTTTGATCGACCAACGAAGCCAACCGTTGCTGAAGGGAACGGTGATTGATTACAAAGAAACCGTCATGGGCGGCGGATTCAGTATTGATAATCCGAATGCAACGGTGACTTGCGGTTGCGGCTCTTCATTCCGGACGGCAACGGAATCCGGCCGGCCCGACGAGAATTGCTGAAAAAAACCCGTCTCCATGTGAGATGGGTTTTTTTCAGGATATCGGGATTTCATCCACCATCATTACTTTGGAATGCCCGCAAGCGGGACAGGTGAGTGCATGGGGACATTGACGGGTTTTCAGATCAGTCAGCCCGTCGGTCATTTTCAGATCATCAATCTCACGATACGGGCTGTAGTCACTGAACAGATCGGTCAACCGACCGTTGTCTTCCAAAACATGCCCGCATCCGGGGCAACGATGATCTTCGAGGGCGGAAAACCCGTTACATACGGGACAAGCATAATGAGTACCCAAAAAAATCCCTCCTTTGATTTTATCTTTATCGTTTCAAATCAAAGGAGGGATCATGCAACCATTTAGCGGTCCAATTTTAAATTGGAGCTGTGTTGAGGCTGAACGCGGGCATCCGGATCGATGTATTGTTTGGCATGGTTGACGGCGATGGGAGCCTCCCCGAAACCGACGGTGATCAGTTTGACTTTTCCTTCATAGGTGGCAATATCGCCGGCGGCGTAAATGCCGGGGATGTTGGTTTCCATTTTGGAATTGACGAGGATGGCTCCTTTTTCGATATGAAGCCCCCACTCTTGAATCGGCCCCAAGGAAGAGACAAATCCAAAGCTGACAATCACTTCATCCACTTTCAATTCCTCGGAAACCCCGCTTTTTTTATCAGAAATCGTCACTTTTTCGATGTGGGTGTCTCCTTCGATCGCGGTAATTTCCCGCGGGGTTAACACCCTGATGCCGGAATTCATCATTTTTTCGACACTGTGTTCATGAGCGCGGAATTTGTCCCGGCGATGGATCAAGGTCACACTTTTTGCGACCGGTTCCAACATCAAAGCCCAATCCACCGCGGAATCTCCCCCGCCGGCAATCAGTACATCTTTTCCTTCAAACTGCCGTTTGTCTTTGACAAAGTAATGAATGTGGGTGTTTTCAAATTTTTCGGCTTCCGGCAGTTTCAATTTGCGTGGTTCAAAAGCTCCGCATCCTGCGGTGATAATCACGGAACGACCCAAATGCACTTGTTTTTGGGTGACAACCTCAAATAACCGTTCTTCTTTTTTATGAACTTGTAAAACCTTTTCATCCAAACAATAGGTGGGATGAAAAAGGTCGGCTTGCTCAATCAGATTATCCACCAGGTTTTGGGCGGTGACTTTGGGAAAACCGGCGATGTCATAAATATATTTTTCCGGATAGAGTGCAGACAATTGGCCTCCCAATTGCGGCAGGCTTTCGATGACCTTGACGGAAGCTTGGCGCATTCCGGCGTAAAAAGCAGCAAAGAGACCGGTTGGCCCTCCGCCGATCACGATGATATCGGTTATGTTTTGTTCAACTTGTTGTGTTGTCACAAGCGCACCTCCAAAATATTATTGCGAAAATGGAGAAAATTATATAATAATCATATAACACGATGTGATGATCGAATCCATAGCTTTAAAAAATTTACCAATTCGTTTTTGCCGGATAGACTGAAATGAAGTGGAGAAAATGTGAACAAAAGCTCTTGCTAAAAGTTCGTGAAAATAATATCATAGTCAATGGCATGATTCAATGATCACGAAGCGTTCGAACCTTTTCAGATTGTGAGAAATCAATCATACTAAATAATACTTTAGATGGATGTGATTTGTGATGAGTATACCGAAAATCGTGATCCTTGGAGCAGGGTATGGCGGACTGATGACAGCCAAAGGATTGGCCAAAAATCTGAATGCGAACGAAGCAGAAATTACCCTGGTCAACCAAAACAGTTACCACTATATCACGACGAAATTGCATGAGCCGGCGGCAGGAACTTCCCATCATGATCACGCACGTGTTTCGATCCCGTCGGTCATTGACACCAACCGGATCCGTTTTATCCAAGACCGGGTGACCGGAATGAAGTTGGGCGAAAAAACGGTTTTGTTGGAAAACAATGACCCGATCCAATATGACTACTTGGTGGTTGGATTGGGAAGCGCACCGGAAACGTTTGGTATTAAAGGTTTATTGGAAAATGCGTTCTTTATTCGCAATATCAACAGCGTGCGCATGATTCGCGAACACATGGAATACATGTTCTCGCGTTATGCCATTGAGAAAAAAGAAGAATTGATCACGATCGTGGTCGGGGGAGCCGGATTCACCGGAATTGAGTACGTGGGCGAATTGGTGGATCGCATGCCCGAACTGTGCCGGGATTATGACATTCCGCTTGAAAAAGTCCGTATCGTGAATGTGGAAGCGGCACCGACCGTTTTGCCGGGATTTGACAAAGAACTGGTGGACTATGCAGTGAAATATTTGGAAAATAAAGGTGTTGAATTCATTGTCAACACACCGATCGAAGAGTGCACCAAAGACGGTGTCATCCTGAAAGGCGGACGTGAAATCAAATCGGCCACCGTGGTTTGGACCGGTGGTGTGCGCGGGAATAAACTGGTTGAAGAATCCGGCATTGAAACAATGCGCGGCCGTGTGAAAGTGGATGAATATCTGCGTGCTCCCGGCCATGAGAATGTGTTTATCGTGGGAGACAGCTCCCTCGTGTTCCCGGGAGAAAGTGAAAATGAGCGTCCTTACCCGCCGACGGCCCAAATCTCCACACAGCAAGGCCAATATCTCGGCAAACAATTGGCCAAAGTGGTTCGCGGGGGTCAATTTGACCAACCGTTTAAATATCAACCGAAAGGAACCGTTGCTTCTCTGGGAAGAAAAGAGGCCATCGGTGTGGTCGGAAATAAAAAATTGACCGGCGGAACAGCTGCGTTCATGAAGAAAATCATTGATCTTCGCTGGCTCTTCTTGTTGGGTGGCGTTTCTTTGGTTCTTCGCAAAGGAAAACTGTAATTATTTATGATTTTTACAAAAAACCCTTCTTGTTTAAGAAGGGTTTTTTGTTATGGAATAAAGCAATTTTCCGAAAGAAAAGGCATGATTCCGATGGTATCGCTTACATGGAATGTGAACGCGTTTCCCGCTCCTGAATGGAATTTTTCATTTTGATTAGAATATTATATCATTTCTGAAACGGATACCACAGGGGGCGATTCCATGAAAAAATTTCTGTCGGAACTGTCGGAAAATACTTGCCATTATTGCAGCGGAAAAGGGTATTTGGAGCTTTTGCTGGGCGGTACGGAAGAGTGTTATGCCTGTCACGGAACCGGAAAAGAAGATAAAAAATGAAGTGAACCCGCGTTTGGCGGGTTTTTTTATATCGTTGACCTTCTGAAAGATATTCAGTAAAATGAGTGGGAACTTTGCGATTTGGAGGCGATGACTCAAGTGACGCTCGCCCAATTGATCATTTCCATTCCGTTGTTATTTGTTTTATTTTTTGGATTGGGCTTTATTTTGAATATGATTTTAAAAACCACTTGGTTGCCGCTCGCCCTTTTTTTCGGGGTTGTTTTGTATGTGGGGCGGGATGTGACGCAAATTTTTACCATTGTCAATGCCGTCTTGTTCTTTTCGGGTTTTTTGGGAGTCCTTGGCGGGATTTTTACCATTCGTACGTTGCGCTTAAAAGGATATCGGATGTTCTAGATACCAGGGATGCACCCTGGGTTTTTTTTAGCATGCATTCGGACAGAAGGTGAGAACATGATTTTATTTGTGGTGAATCCGGAATCAGGTAAAGGAAAAGGGAAAGTTTTCTGGGAAAAAGCGGAAGCATATCTCAAGGCCCGGTCTGTTGCTTACGAAGTCTGGCATACGAAGCAAAACGAAAAATTGACTTCTCAGATTCGTGACGAAGCAAAACAAAAAAAGTGGCAAGCGGTGGTTGCCATCGGCGGCGACGGGACGGTGAACGAGGTCGGGAGCGGATTGATTGGCGGAGCGGTTCCGTTCGGGATTATTCCATCCGGAACCGGAAATGATTTTGCTTTTGCCCACGGCATCCCTTCCCGGCCGGAGAAAGCGCTGGCGCGTATCTTGAATTTTCAACCGGAACTGGTGGATACGGCGACCGTGAACGGACAACCCATGTTCGGATCCACAGGAGTGGGATTTGATGTCAGTGTGGTGGATCGGGTGAACCGGTCCGGTTTAAAGAAGTGGTTCGGATCGTTTTCATACGGGATGGAAGCGATGAAATGCCTGTTTTCTTACAAAGCCCGGTCCATGACACTGAAGATGGACGGAAAAGAATATCGGCTGGAGAAATGTTGGATGGTGTCCGTGGCCAATATCCGCCAATACGGTGGAGGGATCCGGATTTGTCCGCAGGCGGACACCCAAGACGGATATTTGGATGTGTGTTGTGTGCAAAATCTGAGCAAAGGTCAGTTTATTCGCGCTTTTCCATTAACTTATTTCGGTTGGCATACCCGGCACCCGGCCATCCGGTTTGAGAGGGCACAACAAATTGAAATCCCGGGACCGGAATCTTTTCCTTACCATATTGACGGGGAAGTCAAGGGGACGACTCCGGTCCGGATTAAAGTGCAACCCCGTTCCTTACTCCTCCTGTAAGGGGAAAGGGTGATCCGGATCCGGCGTTGAAAACGTTTCCGGATATAACAAGTGCGCCAAATGGTAAAGGCCGGTCAAAATCCGGGGGGAGGGCCGGCAATACCATCCTTCGTCCAACAGAAAAATATTTTGCTCCTTTGAAAGCGGCGTTCCTTGCCAGGGCGGACGGGATTGGATCATTTCTTTTTTGATCCGCTTCAGCGGAACCCCGGTCCAGACGGCCAAAACATAATCGGGTTTTTTATCCCGTACGGTTTCCCAATCCGTCTGCACGCTTTCTTTGTCAATGTCGGAAAAGATGTTGACGGCCCCGACCAATTCACTCACCTCGGTGAGCCAGTTTCGTCTGCCCGGGGTGAAAACCGGCTTTGGCCACCACTCCCAATACAGGCGCGGCTTTTTTTCTTTGCTGGGAATCCGGGATTTGAGCCGTTCGATTTGATCTGTAAACCGGCGGGAGGTTTGTTCCGCTTTGGTTTGGAGGCCGAGGACGTCTCCGAGCCGGATCAAATCTTGTGCAATATCCCGGAGGGTTTTGGGGTTCAAAACGATAAAGGGGAGATTTTCTTGTTTTAATCTTTCGATATTTTTCTCCATTCCCGGGACACTGAGGGAAGCGATCACCAGATCCGGATTCAATGCTTTGATTTTTTCGATATCCACATTTAAATCCGGACCGACGCGGGGAAGGTGTTGGCAGGACGGGGGCCAGTCCGAGTAATCATCCATTCCGACAAGCCATGTGTGCGCTCCCAGAAAATAAAGCATTTCCGTATTGCTGGGACAAATGGAAACCAGTCGCATCCTGATCCTCTCCTTTGAGTGCATTGCGCTTCTTCGAAAATGTTGAAGCGGGCATTGTTTAAATGTCCCGCTTCACTTAATACCAGAGAAAGTACATCGCGACAGAAACCAATATGCCCAACCAGGCACCGGTAAAGACTTCGATGGGTTGGTGGCCCAAGATTTCCTTCAAGCGGATCCGGGTTTCCGAGGTCGGCTTTTCTTTGATGTTCCTGAGTTCCTTCAACAGTAAAGCGAAGTCGTCAGCCAACTGGTTGAGAGCCTGGGCATGCATGCCGGCCTGTCGGCGGACACCGGTGGCATCGTACATCACAATGATTCCGATGATGGTTGCAATGGCAAAGGCGGAAGAATCCCATCCCTCCGTGATTCCCAGGGAGGTTGCCAGTGCGGTCACAGCGGAGGTGTGTGAGCTGGGCATGCCCCCGGAGCTGACCATCCAGTTCCAATCCCAATGATGCGTGATAAAAAAATTCCAAGGGACTTTTAACAGTTGTGCCAAGACAATGGCAGTGAGAGATGCCCAAAGAGGAAAATTGGCCATGAGTTCAGCCGGTATCAATGCCTGGTCATCCTTTCCATTCGGTGTCGGTTCTATTTCATCCATGCGTTGTTTTCGATTCCTTTGTGAAACTATTTTATTATATCTCATCAAGAGACGATTTTTAAATGATTCTTGGCAAATTGTTGCAGGAAAAACCTGAGTGTTTTTCGAAGGATTAATATGAAAAAAGCAAACATCGTTCATTGTCTCCAAAAAACGTTTCATTAAGGAGTTTTTTTTATGAGGGACTATTTACCGGATCCGTTGCCAGTCAGCCATCGTTTGCAATGCCGGGAGTGCCGGGAACAGTTTAAAACGTTACATTCCGGGCCGCTCGAAGAAAAAATGGTGTGTCCGTCCTGCGGCTGGTCCGGGACATTATCCGAATGGATGACGGAAGAAGCCGTCCTCCGTGAACTTGCTTTGGCACGCAAGAAATTGGAAAAAGTTTTTTTCAAGATGAAAAGCTCCCATAAAAGCTGATGACGGGTTTTTGACCGTTCTTTGTTTTTACCTATTTTAAAAAAATCGTTGACATTTATTCTTATTGCTGATATGATATTTTTTGTCGATTCAATAATGATTTTTCACCTCAAGCCGAAGTGGCGGAATTGGCAGACGCGCACGACTCAAAATCGTGTTCCTTTATGGAGTGTGGGTTCGACTCCCACCTTCGGCACCAAGCATGCTGGGGTGGCGGAATTGGCAGACGCACAGGACTTAAAATCCTGCGGTGGGTGTACCACCGTGTCGGTTCGAGTCCGACCCTCAGCACCAAAGTGTGAATCGGCCCGTGAAAAAAGCTCCGCTTGAAAAAGCGGAGCTTTTTTTGCGTGGTTTGACCGGTACATGAAAGATGCCCCGCTCTTCACGGGACATCTTTCATGTTATGAACTGAGAAGAGGAGTGGATGAAGAAGGTTGGTCTTCCAACCGCAGGACCTCTTCTTTGTCCGGAAGTTCATAAACTTCCTCCAATACATGTTTTAACACCAAATAAGCGGAGTAAGGCTTTTTCAGGTAGTTTTCGGTAAAAAAACGTTTGGTTTCGGGACAGAAGATAAATGCTTTTAACTCTTCCAGTTCCTCAATTCGTTTTTTAATCACTTCCAAAACTTCGGGGCAGTCGCTGAATAATTCTCCTTCTTTCCACGTCAAAGTGATATGCTCATATAACCATCCTTTGATGGTAAATTGACGTGACATGTTGTACCACCTCCAGAGGTGATAAATCAAAGACCTGCTCTTTTTTATACGTCGTATGGCCGGAAAATCCTGCCGCTTGACTGTATCCGCAAACATTCGAAAATTTTGACCGTAAGTCTCCGGCGATGGAAGCCGGAAACGGAAAAACAGGTTTCCAATAATCAGGAAGGATAATTTCCGATTTTTTACCTGTCATTTTTTCTTTTTAATATTTCAATATTTGAATGTTTCGCATTTGCTTATTTTTTTATCCGCTCCCGTTTTTTCCCCTCCTTCCCCTGTGTGTCCCGGTGATTTGCCCGGGATGCTTGTGGTTTTTTAACATTTTTCCCCCGTCAGGCGACGGGGATGGATCCGGTTGAAAGCATCATGATTTGATGAAAAGAAAGGTAGTAGATCCATACTTGATCAATTAATATAAAAATAATTATAATCTTTGTATGATTGTTTTTGAATTAAAATACAAAGGTGCTTGAATTTTGAACACTAGAAAACAGGGTGAAGCCGGATCATGTTAAATGAACAACATCATCGCCAGTTACAAATGATTGCTTCCTATTTGCCAAGTATTCAATTTGATTGGGATAAGGAGCAAATGGTTCATTCATTCTCAGTACTTGCCGAACTCTTGGATTATCGCATGATGTGGGAAAAGGAAGAAGGTGTGTGTTTTTGCAATCATTTGGACGGATATCCCCGCATTCTGTTGGAGAAAAAGGAAGGGCGCATTCAATCGGTATGGCTGGATATTGATACATACCGGGAAATGGATGAGATCCTGAAGGATCCCGGTGATGACCGGATGAACGAATTAACCATGGAAATGTTGAGGAGTTTGGACGTTGTTGTGCGCTTTTTGTCGGCCAATTGGGGAGCTCCTTTTTTTTATGGGGAATTTTGGGATCCTCATTTTCCGCGTGACCAGTATGTCAGCATCCGGATAGCATTGTGGAAAGTGCAAGATGCCCACATCGCCGTGCAAGTGGAACATCAGGACCGGGAATACCCCATCAGCCTGAACATGCTCATCACACCTGAACAAGAATTGAGTTCGCACCGGTTTGATGCATTGATGAAGCGGAAATGAACCTCCTTTCCAATATTCTACAATTTCAATGCTTCGGATTTATGTTAGACTGTGAAGCAAGTTGAAGGGAAAGGGGTTGCATTATGAGTTTTCAATTGATTCTCGCCGGATTGACGGCACTGTTGTCCACGGTTACCGGTTGGGGGTTTTTGGGAAACCAAAATCAAGCCGATCCCAAGGAGACGTTGCAACCACAGGAGGCAGTCCGGGAAACGCAACCGTCTTCTGCAGCGGCAACCGGTGATCAAAATGCAGAGATTCTGCCCGTTGAAAAAGAGGTTTTGGCCTTGGTGAATCAGGAACGGGAAAAGCACGGCTTGAAACCGTTGCAACTGGATGCCGCGGTTTCCAAAGCAGCGGACATGAAATCCAAGGACATGAGGGATCATCATTATTTTGACCATCAATCCCCGACCTACGGTTCTCCTTTTGAAATGATGAAACAGCAAGGCATTGATTTTAAAGCGGCCGGAGAAAATATTGCGGCGGGACAAAAAACGGCGGAAGAAGTGATGGACGGCTGGATGAACAGTGAAGGACACCGGGCCAATATCTTGAATCCTGATTTTACCCATATTGGAATCGGTTATGTTCAAGGTGGAGATTACGGCACTTATTGGACACAATTATTTATTCAAAAATAAAGAGACAGAGTGAACCCCCTGCTAATGCAGGGGGTTTTCGTTTAAAGGAGTCCCAATTGTTTTTGCTCTTCTTCGGTAAACAAACGGGAACAAATGATAAACCGGACCCCGAGCGGGATTTCCAGGGAGAAAGACGCACCGCGGCCTTTGGTGACATCGATGGTCAGGTGGGTGTGTTTCCAGTATTCATATTGGGCCCGGGACATATAAAAAGGGCAACCGGCCACATCCCCGAGGTAGACATCGTTGGCTCCGACCCGGAAGGTTCCCGCTTTGAAACACATCGGGGAAGATCCGTCACAACAACCGCCGCTTTGGTGAAACATTAAATCGCCATGTTCTTTCCGCAAAGCCTCAATCACTTTGGCGGCTTCTTCCGTCACAGACACCCGCTCCACTTGTTTCATTCCGGTCACCTTAAAACAATCCGGTGGGGTTTTGATCGTAGGAGATCAGCATGTTTTTGGTTTGTTGGTAGTGTTCCAACATCATTTTGTGGGTTTCCCGCCCGATCCCGGATTGTTTGTATCCGCCGAAGGCAGCGTGTGCAGGGTAGACGTGGTAACAGTTCACCCACACGCGGCCGGCTTCAATTTTCCGGGCGATCTGGTAAGCTTGGTGAACGTCTCGGGTCCACAATCCGGCTCCCAGGCCATAGAGCGTGTCATTGGCAATTTCCAACAGTTCCTGTTCATCTTTAAATGTGGTGACGGAAACAACCGGCCCGAAAATTTCTTCTTGGAAAATGCGCATTTTGTTGTTTCCGACAAAGACGGTCGGTTCAATATAAAAGCCGTCCGGATATTTCGGGTTGTCATACGGCTTTCCGCCGGTCAGGCATTGTGCCCCTTCTTCACGCCCCAATTCGAGATAGCTCAGGATTTTTTGAAATTGATCCGATGAAGCCTGTGCCCCCATCATCGTTTCCGGATGCAAGGGATCCCCCATTTTGATTTTGCGCACCCGCTCGAGGGCCCGATCCATGAATTCTTCATAGATCGATTCCTGGATCAGGGCACGGGACGGACAGGTGCAGACTTCCCCCTGGTTTAACGCGAACATGGTAAATCCTTCGATGGCTTTTTCCAAGAAGCTGTCATCTTGCCGCATGACGCTTTCCGTAAAAATATTGGGGGATTTTCCGCCCAACTCCAGCGTGACCGGAATGATGTTTTCAGAAGCATATTGCATAATCAACCGGCCCGTGGTTGTTTCGCCGGTGAAAGCGATTTTTCCGATCCGCGGGGAGGTGGCAAGCGCTTGGCCGGCCTCGGGTCCGAAACCGTTTACAATATTGAGGACGCCGGGAGGAAGCAAATCTTGAATCAACTCTGCAAATAACAGGACGGTGACGGGCGTTTGTTCAGCGGGTTTCAGTACGACACAGTTTCCTGCGGCCAGTGCCGGTGCCAGTTTCCATGCGGCCATCAACAAGGGGAAGTTCCAAGGGATGATTTGTCCGACCACACCGATCGGTTCCTTGATGTGAACCGAAAGCGTTTTGGCGTCAATTTCGGAAACGCTGCCTTCTTCTCCGCGGATGACACCGGCGAAATACCTGAAATGGTCAACGGCAAGCGGGATGTCTGCCGCCAGTGCTTCGCGGATGGGTTTTCCGTTGTCCCATGTTTCCGAAAGTGCCAGTTTTTCTTTGTTGGCTTCAATCAGGTCTGCAATTTTAAGGAGGATTTTGCTTCGCTTTGCAGGCGGGGTGTTGGCCCATTTTTCCTTGGCTTGGTGCGCTTTGTCCAAAGCCAGTTCGATATCTTCTTTTTGTGAACGCGGAACTTTGGTAAACACCTTGCCGTCGACCGGAGACAGATTGTCAAAATACTCGCCGTTTACCGGAGGCACCCACTCGCCGCCGATAAAGTTTTCATACCGGGGTTTGTAATGAAGCAGGCTGCCTTCCGTGTTGGGGGCTTTGTAACCGGAAAGTTTGACGCTCATGGCCTCATCCTCCTTATTTTTTCGAAAAATATAAATGTTCCATATATAAATTTCTTGAAAAATGATTTGATTCCTGCCTGACCGCCGGATTTTATCCTTTTAAAACGGCCTTGCAAAAATCGCCTCTTTCTCTCTTTGTATATGTTCGATACAATAAGTAAATGACTCGAATCATTCCGATGTGGTACGGGAAGAGAAACCAAGTATTTGGAGGTCTTTAGCAATGAAGGGGAGGCAAGCACTGGTTAACCTGTTCCATGAAGCCGAATTGCCGGAAGAATGGCTGAATCATGCCTTTCGGGATGGTGTGATTAAAGAAGTGCAAGTCCGTCTCCAAGACAGAACATGGAATATTCACCTTCATTTGGTGGAGCCGATGGATGCGGAGTTATGGCAGGATTTTCAGATGCGCGTGAAAAAACATTTTCAGCCGTGGGTCCGGGTGAATATGTACTTCACCTATGACCGCTTGCAACATGAAATCGTTCTGCAAAAATATAAATATTTTATCCAAAAATGTTTGCAAGAACAGGTCACACCCGCCGCCGCCACTTGGTTCGGACAGGCTGAATGGCGGGTGGAAGGGGACCGGATTGTTGTCGTCTTCCCCAACCCGGCGGTTTTGAAAATGGCTAAACAACGGGAAACGGACCGCTATATCATGAAGTATTACGAACGCATCACCGGAACCAAACTCCCCGTCATTTTATCAGCAAAAGAAACCGAACCGGAGCAGGCCGCCGAACAATTCCGCGAGCAGAGAATCCAAGAGGAAAAGACCTTGATGCAAAAGGCGTTGGCCGAACAAAAAGAGCGGGCCAAGAAACAGAAAGAAAAGAGCGAGCATCCGGAGGAACCGGTTGTAAGCAAAAAATTGGGCTACAGCATCAAGGGAGAACCGGTGAAAATCAACGACATTGTCGAAGAAGAGCGGAATGTGGTCATCAAAGGCAAAGTGTTTAAAAGCGAGTTGAAAGAGTTAAAAAGCGGTCGGAAGTTGTTAACCTTCAATTTGACCGACTTTACCAATTCCATTTCGTGCAAAGTGTTTGCCCGTGACAAGGAACAAGCCGCCGTTTTGGCCATGATCCAAGACGGTGATTGGTTAAAAGTGCGCGGAAGTGTTCAATATGACACGTTTTCCCGTGAACTGGTCGTGATGGTGAACAGCTTGGAAGAAACCGAACCCGATTCGTTTGTGCGCCGGGATACGGCGGCAGAAAAACGGGTTGAGCTTCATTTGCACACCTCCATGTCCGCAATGGATGGGATTGCCAGTGCGGGGAAAATGATTCAAAGAGCGGCAGAATGGGGGCATCCCGCCGTGGCGATTACCGACCATGCCGTGGCGCAAGCCTATCCGGAAGCATACAAAGCGGCCGGCGAACATGACATCAAAGTGATTTACGGAGTGGAAGCCAATATCGTCGACGATGGCATTCCCATTGTGATGAATGAAGTCGAGATGGATTTACTCGAGGGTACATATGTCGTCTTCGACGTGGAGACCACCGGGTTGTCCGCCGTTCACGATGTCATTATCGAACTGGCAGCGGTCAAGATGAAAGACGGAAAAATCATCGACAAATTTTCCTCCTTTGCCAACCCTCACCGCCCGTTGTCCAAACACATTGTCGAGCTGACGCATATCACCGACGACATGTTGAAAGACGCACCGGAAGTGGATGATGTGGTGGCGGATTTTCTGGAGTTTATCGAAGGAACCGTGCTAGTGGCGCACAATGCGCGATTTGATATGGGATTTTTGCAGGAAGCGGTGAAACGAATCGGCAAGGAGCCGGTGAAAAATCCGGTGCTGGACACCCTGGAACTGGCACGGATGTTATTCCCCGAGATGCGGAACCACCGCTTGAACACACTGTCGGATAAGCTCGGCATCAAACTGGAACAGCACCACCGGGCGATCTATGATGCGGAAGCCACCGGCCATGTGATGTGGAAAATGTTGCAAATTGCGGTTGAGAAAAAGCAGATCACCCATTTGCACATGTTGAATGAAAACCGGGGGGAACGGGATTTGAAAAGGGTTCGTCCTTTCCATGCCATTTTGCTTGTGCAGAACCAGGAAGGGATGAAAAACCTGTACAAGCTTATCTCGATGTCCCATTTAAAATATTTTTACCGGGTGCCGCGCATTCCCCGCAGCGAGCTCGTCAAGCACCGGAACGGCCTTTTGGTCGGGTCGGGCTGTGAACGCGGAGAATTATTTGAAGCGGCGTTAAACAAGTCGCCTTCCGAAGTGGAAGAAATCGCGCGTTTTTATGATTACCTGGAAATCCAACCGGTGGAGTACAACATGCATCTGGTGGAAAAAGGCTTGGTGGAAAATGAAGAGCGGTTGCGGCAAGCGAATCAATTGATTGTCGAGATTGGTGAGAAGTTGGGCAAACCGGTGGTCGCCACTTCCAACGCCCATTATTTGGATGAACAGGATGCCATCTTCCGCGAAATCATCGCCGCAAACCAAACCGGCGCGAAACCGCAAGGGCCTTTGCCGAAAGCGCATTTTCGGACGACGGACGAGATGTTGCGGGAATTTCAATATTTGGGCGAGAAGAAATGCAAAGAAGTGGTGGTGGATCATCCCCGGGCGATTGCGGAGCAGATTGAAGTGGTCAAGCCGTTCCCGGATGAAACGTACACGCCCCATTTGGAAGGAGCCGAAGAAGAGTTAAAAAGGATTTGTTACCAAACGGCTCACGAATGGTACGGGGAAGAGTTGCCGGAAATCGTGAAAAACCGGTTGGAACGGGAATTGAACTCCATTATCAAACACGGCTTCAGCGTGCTGTACATGATTTCGCAAAAAATCGTCAGCAAATCGCTGGAAGACGGATACCTGGTCGGTTCCCGGGGATCGGTCGGTTCTTCGGTCGTTGCCTGTTTGAGCTATATTTCCGAAGTGAATCCGTTGCCTCCCCATTACCGTTGCAAAAAGTGCAAGTACAGCGAGTTTATTACCGACGGTTCTTATGAAAGCGGGTTTGACCTGCCTGACAAAAAATGTCCCCGGTGCGGGGAAGAGCTGTGGAAAGACGGGCATGACATCCCATTTGAGACGTTCCTCGGTTTTGAAGGGGACAAAGCGCCCGATATCGATTTGAACTTTGACGGCGAATATCAATTGCGCTCGCACCAGTACACCGAGGAACTTTTTGGGAAAGAGTACATTTATCGTGCGGGAAGCATCAACACGGTGAAAGAAAAGACCGCGTTTGGTTATGTGAAAAAGTATGCGGAACAACATAATTTGAATTTGCGGCGTGCCGAAATTGAGCGCCTGGCGCAAGGTTGCGTCGGGGTGAAAAGGTCCACCGGGCAACATCCCGGAGGGCTGATGGTGGTGCCGCAGGAACGGGAAGTCTATGATTTCACGCCCATTCAGCACCCGGCGGATGACACCAAATCCGGGGTGATCACGACCCACTTTGATTACAAAGCCATCTCCGGGAAAATTTTGAAGCTGGATTTGCTCGGGCATACGGGGCCCACCATCCAACGCCTGTTGCATAAACTGACCGGTGTGGATCCCACCAAGGTTCCGCTCGGGGATCCCAAGGTGATTGAACTGTTCCGCAGCACCAAAAGCATTGGTGTCCGGCCCGAAGACATTAACGGAATTGAACACGGCACGCTGGGAATTCCGGAATTTGGCACCTATTTTGCGCGTGGGATTTTGCAAGATGCCAAACCCAGTTGTTTCAGTGAATTGGTGCGTGTGTCCGGGCTGTCGCACGGGACGGACGTCTGGCAGGGCAATGTGCAGGATTTGATCAATGACGGCGTTTGTACCATTTCGGAGGCCATCTGTTGCCGCGATGATATCATGTTGTATCTGATCCGCATGGGATTGCCGTCCAAAGCGGCGTTTAAGATCATGGAAAAAGTGAGAAAAGGAAAAGGGGTTTCCGAAGAAGAGGAAGCCTTGATGAAAGAGCATGGCGTGCCGGATTGGTACATTGAATGTTGCCGGAAGATCAAATACATGTTCCCGCGTGCGCACGCCGCGGCCTATGTGACGGCGGCGGTTCGCATCGGGTGGTTTAAAGTGTATCATCCGGAAGCTTTTTATGCGGCATTGTTCAGCACCCGCGTCAATGAATTTGACATCGAGCTGGTTTTAAAAGGATATGATGCGGTCAAACGGAAACTGAACGAGATCAACGAGATGGGCTTCCAGGCATCGGCGAAAGACAAAGCCATGGCAGCTACCTTGGAATTGGTGATGGAAATGTATGCACGGGGAATTGAATTTGCGCCCGTGGACTTGTACCAGTCGGATGCCGTCAAGTTTTGGTTGGATGATCAAAAACGCCTGATCCCTCCGTTTGCTTCGATTTCCGGAGTCGGGGAGAGTGCGGCGCAAAACATTGTCCAAGCCCGGGAGCAAGGAGAGTTTTTGTCGATCGAGGATTTGCAAAAGCGGGCCCGTTTGTCCAGCACGGTGATCGAAGTGCTGGAGCGGCTGGGTTGTTTGAAGGGGCTTCCGGAAAGCAACCAGTTGGCTTTGTTTTAAAAAAGGAGCCGGGTTTTTTCCCGGCTCCTTTTTTGATCAAAATTATTTTAATTTCTTTAAAAACTCCCGCATAAATCCGGGAAGATCCGGCCAAGCATGAGCCGATACCAAGTTGTTGTCCACATGAAGCTCTTTGTTGACGTACTCTGCTCCTGCGCTTTCCACTTCCGGCTTGCAAGTGGTGAATGCCGTCATCGAACGGTTTTTTACGGATTCCGGAATCACGCTGAACACCAGTGCGGCATGGCAAATGGCCCCCACCGGTTTGTTGTTTTCGAAGAAATGGCTGACAATTGCAGGGATTTCTTTTTCCATGCGGATATATTCCGGAGCCCGTCCCCCGGGAATGATCAAGCCGTCATAATCGGCAGGATTGATTTCGGAAAATGATGCATGGGAGTCAATGCCGTATGCCAGTTTTTCCGTGAATGTTTCCATGTCCACAAAATCATGGCAAACCGTTTGCAATTTCTTTTTATTCGGGGACGCGATGGTGACTTCGTGCCCTTCTTCCAGCAACCGGTAATAAGGATAGAAAATTTCCAGGGCTTCCACGGCATCACCGGTCAAAATCAACACTTTTGCCATAAAAAATCCCTCCATCTTGTGATCATAAGTTACTTACTATTTTCTCGTACATGATTTATTTTAAACCAAATGGGCCTGTTTGTAAAAATTTATCTTTGTTTTAAAAAAGTTGAATCAAACCATACCCGGCTCCGGTTTCCAAGGCAATGGATGGAATTTTGCCCAAGGCGGTGGAACTTGAGAAGATGAAAAAGCGGGTTCCCGCCCATACGGCAAAAAGGTTTACGGCTCCCGTCGGAATCCAGGGCACCAACCGGGCAGCGGCAAGCAGGGTCCATTGCCGCCATTGCGGCTGTGCGTGGATGGACTCCAGCCAATGCCAGCGGTTTCGGTATTTCTGGGGAAGAATACGCACCCCCCGCTGATAAAGCACAAAGGCAAGCATGGCTCCCAAAACTTCCGCGGTCCAAGACAGAACCCCGCCCCACCAGGCTCCCCAAAGCCAGACGTTTGTTGCCGTCATGAAGACCGAAGGGAGAAAGCCGGTCAGGTTTACGAGCGTATTGACCAAAAGGCTGACAGGAATGGCCCAAATGCCGAGTTCCAGCAAAATGTTTCTCCACATCTCTTCCATGCAACGTTCTCCCTTGCTTCAGATTAAGTTTATTATACCGGGAGTTTGCAAAAACCACCCGGCTTCCGGGTGGTTTTTTAAAAAATCCTCATCTTTTCAATACCCTCAAGGCGGTGGCAACTTTTCTGGCAAAAGTGATCGGATTTTCGACGGATTCAAAATGAATGTAAAATAAACGGGGGTTTTCAAATAACCAGTGGTTGTGAAGAGCGGTTACAATAATTCCCCGTTTGCGCAATTCGGAGATGAACGGATTAATCTCTCTTTGTAAAATCACCGTTTCTCCCAAATTGAGCGCGCGGCCTTGGCGGTCAAGGCTCTCAAAACTGAAGAAGGTGGGAAGAACCAGCGGAGAACGGGACCGTTTCCCCAAAATGGTGACAGGGATGTTTCGGAATCTTTGAATAAAACAAACCCCATTCATGGTACTTGGCTGGCCGTTGACAATCCGCGCAAATTGACGGCACAAGCGCTCGAGCGATGACATGGAATCACCTCCCGTGATTTTCAAATCGCTATAACATATGTAAGGAGGATCGGGACGGAAGGGTCTGTACCCAAGGAAAGGAAGTTTTAACGCAAAAAGAGGCGTTTTGCCAAAATGGAGGTTGTTTTTTGGAAGCAGAGAGAGGATCTTAAAAGTGAATAATCCGTGACAAAAAAACTTTTTTCGTACAAAAAGACCATAATTTAGAAAGTCCGTCCGAATAAATGATCAGATGGACTCCCTATTAAATCTCTTCGAATCCCCATTCGAACCGGGTTTATATCTGACCAGGGCAACCGCCCTGGTTTTTCAATAAGTTTTTTGTGAAAAATCATTGACGATGGTCCTTTCCAGTCATTATAATAGAGTCAATTCAATAAAATAATACTATTCTTATCAGATTTTGCTCTTATCCAGAGAGGCTGAGGGACTGGCCCAATGACGCCCGGCAACCCCGGATGAAGATCCGGAAGGTGCCAATTCCTGTAGAAATCCTTTGGGATTTCTAGAAGATAGGAGAGACTTCGATGAGTGATCAAGCCTCTTCTCTGGATCAGAGAAGAGGCTTTTTTACAACAAAAGGGGGAAAAAGACCAATGAGTGAATCCACGAACTATCGAAGCGAAACCATTGCCGTACACGGAGGACAGGTGCCGGACCCGGTCACGAAATCAAGAGCCGTGCCGATTTACCAAACGACCTCGTATGTGTTTGACAATACGGAACATGCCGCCAATTTGTTCGCGCTGAAAGAAACGGGAAATATTTATACCCGCATCATGAATCCCACCCAGGATGTTTTTGAAAAACGGGTGGCGGAATTGGAAGGCGGAGTCGGAGCGTTGGCAACCAGCTCCGGGCAGGCAGCCATCACTTATGCCATTTTGAACATTGCCAAAGCCGGAGATGAAATCGTCGCTTCCAGCGCGTTGTATGGAGGAACTTATAATCTCTTTTACCATACTCTTCCCAAAATAGGGATTAGCGTGAAATTTGTGGATCAATCGGATCCGGAAAACTTCCGGAAAGCGATCACCGACCGGACCAAAGCCATTTTTGCCGAAACCATCGGAAATCCCCAATTGGATGTGCTGGATTTTGAAGCCGTTTCGAAAGTGGCTCATGATCACGGAATTCCGCTCATTGTGGACAATACTTTTGCCTCCCCGTATTTGTGCCGTCCTTTTGAGCACGGGGCCGACATTGTCGTTCACTCGGCCACCAAATTCATCGGGGGACATGGAAACAGCATCGGCGGAGTCATTGTGGATTCCGGAAAATTTGACTGGACCAACGGCAAGTTCCCGGATTTCACGGAGCCGGATCCGAGTTATCACGGAGTGGTGTATAGCGAAGCGCTCGGACCGCTTGCTTACATCACCAAAGCGCGGGTGCAACTTTTGCGTGACACCGGAGCGGCAATTTCCCCGTTTAATGCCTTTTTGTTGCTGCAAGGATTGGAAACATTGCATCTGCGGATGGAACGGCACAGCGAAAATTCACTGGAAGTTGCCAAATATCTGGAAAAACATGAGTCGGTTGAATGGGTCAATCACCCGGGGCTTCCGAACCACCGGTCTTATGAATTGGCTCAAAAATATCTTCCGAAAGGTCAAGGAGCGATTTTCACTTTCGGCATCAAAGGCGGATTGGAAGCCGGCAAGAAGTTCATTGAAAGCCTGGAGCTCTTTTCACATTTGGCCAATGTCGGCGATTCCAAGTCCCTGGTGATTCATCCGGCCAGCACCACACACCAACAATTGACGGAAGAAGCGCAAAGAAGCGCGGGAGTGACTCCGGATCTGGTTCGTTTGTCCATCGGAATTGAGTCGGTGGATGATATTATTGCCGATCTGGATCAAGCCTTGAAAAAAAGCCAACAATAACCGTTAAGCCAACCCCCTTTACCCGTCAACCCCTTTCCATTTTTTATGGAAAGGGGTTTGTTTATTTTAATAATGTCAACAATTAGAAGGACAAAATAGGATTTTCTATAAATTGAACCGGATTGGACCGACGTCTTATGATAAAAGTAACCAGATGTTCACAAAATATAAATATATATTTCAATAAGAGAAAGGAGAGAAGAACATGGCGGAATCGGGTCAGGCAAATAACGGATTCAAAATGAAGGTACAACGTTTCGGAAGTTTTTTAAGCGGAATGATTATGCCTAATATCGGTGCTTTCATTGCCTGGGGATTGATCACGGCTTTATTTATTCCTTCGGGATGGTTCCCGAATGGGGATTTGGCTAAACTGGTCGACCCCATGATCCAATATCTGCTTCCGGTATTAATCGGATACACCGCCGGAAAAATGATTTATGACGTGAGAGGAGGCGTGGTGGGAGCCACAGCCACCATGGGTGTCATCGTCGGTTCCGGCATTCCCATGTTTTTGGGAGCGATGGTGATGGGACCGCTTGGCGGTTACTGCATCAAAAAGTGGGACCAATTGATCGAAGGAAAAGTGAAACAAGGCTTTGAAATGCTGGTAAACAACTTTTCCGCCGGGATCATCGCCGGAATTTTAACCATCCTCGGTTATAAAGCCATCGGTCCGGTGGTACTGTTGTTGAACAGCACGTTGGCAGCGGGGGTTCAAGCCATCATCGATGTGCATTTGTTGCCGCTTGCCAGTTTGTTTGTGGAACCGGCAAAAGTCTTGTTTTTGAATAACGCCATTAACCATGGAATTTTAAGCCCGATCGGGATCGAACAAGTGACCGAATCCGGTAAATCCATCTTATTCTTGTTGGAAACCAACCCGGGTCCCGGACTTGGCATTTTGCTTGCTTATATGTTGTTTGGCAAAGGAACAGCCAGACAATCCGCTCCGGGTGCGGCAATCATTCATTTCTTCGGGGGAATTCATGAAATTTATTTCCCTTATATTTTGATGAAACCCTTTCTTTTGGTTGCGGCCATTGCCGGCGGAGCCACCGGCGTCTTCACCTTCTTGATGACGGATGCCGGATTGATCGCCGTGCCGTCACCGGGAAGTATTTTCACCTTGATGGCCATGACGCCGAAAGGGCATTATGTCGGTGTCCTGGCGGGGGTCATCGCCGCGACGCTCGTTTCTTTCCTCATCGCATCCTTGATTTTGAAAACATCCAAACAAAACGGCGAAGACTTGGACAAAGCCGTTGAAAAAACCAGTGAATTAAAAGGAAAAGAAGGCAGAGCGGCCGAGCTTTTGAAAAAAGAAGAAAAACCGGCAGACGAAGAGCCGAAAGCCGAACCGGTTGAGTACGACAAAGTGAAAAAAATTATTTTTGCCTGTGATGCCGGAATGGGTTCCAGCGCCATGGGGGCGTCCATTTTGAGAAACAAAGTGCAAAAGGCCGGTCTGGATCTGTCTGTGACCAACACATCGATCAACAACCTGCCGGATGATGCCGACATTGTGGTGACACACAAAGACCTGACGGACCGGGCCAAAGCCAAGATCCCCCATGCTCATCATATTTCCGTGGACAACTTCTTGAGCAGCCCGAAATACGATGAACTCGTGGAGGAATTGAAAAAGGCCAAAGAATAACGGGAAAGCGCGGTTTGTCCGAAGCTTTCCGGGCGACGTCGTTATAATGGAGTGGACAAGATGTATATCACTGCAAGGGAAAGGTTGATTTTAAAACGTTTGCTATCCACCCGGCCGGAAAATTTGACCACGAAGCAACTGGCGGAAGAACTGGATGTCAGTGTCCGCACCATCCACCGGGATTTGAAAGGGATCGAACAATTGCTTCAAAAGTATGACCTGGAACTGGTCAAAAAGCCGGGGGTCGGCATTCAGCTGTCCGGTGCGGCCGGCCAAAAGGAGGCGTTAAAACGGGATCTGTTCCGCCAATCCCGCCGGGAGTATACGCCGGAAGAACGGAGGATCCTGATTTTATGCACGCTTTTGGAAGCAAAAGAACCGGTGAAACTGATTTCGCTGGCAAGTGAACTGGACGTCACCATGGCAACCGTCAGCCATGACCTGACCAAGCTGGAAAGCGGGCTTGAGAAGTTTGATTTGTCGTTGATTCGAAAACGCGGGTACGGGGTTGAAATTGTCGGAAGCGAGTCAGCCAAACGGCGGGCCATGAGCAATCTGATTGCCGAAAATATTGATGAAGTCCAGTTCTTATCCCTGATCCGCGAAAACATTCAAAACAAGACGAAAAAAACACCGGAATCCCTTTCCGGAAGATTGCTGGGTCTGGTTGAAAAGCGCAAGCTCATCCTGGTGGAGAAAGTGGTCGAAGAAATCAGCAAACAACTGCCTTATTCTCTTGCGGACAGTGCCTACATCGGATTGGTCGTCCACTTGGCGCTGGCGATCGAACGCATTATGCAGGGGGAAAACATTGAAATGGATCCCGTGCATCTGAACCGGTTAAAAAATGCACCGGAGTATGCGTTCGCCCGGCAATTGATCGCCCGGTTGGAAACGGTGTTCCGCCTGTCGATCCCCGAAGCGGAAGTCGGCTATATCACCATGCATCTGCAAGGGGCCCGGCTGAGACACGATCAGGAATACACGATCGAGGAAGAGGATTATCCCGTTCTGCTTTGGACCAAAAAGCTGATCCGGTTTGTGGAAGAAGAGCTGCATTGCCGGTTGTCGGATCAAACGTCGTTGGTTCAGGGGCTGATTTCCCATTTGAAACCGGCCCTTTACCGCATCCGGCGAAACATGAAAATCACCAACCCCATGTTGCCCAAAATCATGGAAGATTACAGGGATTTGTTTGCGGTCGTCAAAAAAGGGGTGGCGGCCGTCTTCCCGGATGTTTCCGTTCCGGACGAAGAAATCGGGTACTTGGTGATGCATTTCGGTTCGGCATTGCTCAACAAACAAGAGCAGGATTTGCATGCGCTCATTATTTGTTCCAGCGGGATCGGCACGTCCAAGATGCTGGAAACCCGGATCCGGCAGGAGATTCCGGAGATCAAAAACCTGACCAACCGGTCGGTTTTTGGAATCGATCAGGAGGATCCGGAGGCGTTTGACCTCATCATTTCCACCATCCAACTCCCTTATTTCCAAGGGGATTATCTGGTGGTCAGTCCCATTTTGACCCGCGATGAGGTGGAAAAGATCCGGGCCCGTATCCGGGAAAAGCTGCGCAAAAAGAGAACGGGCTTCAAAACTTCTCCCGGGAATCCGGATCCGGCTCCTTCCCCGAAGCTGGAACAAACCATCTCCAACATGCAAAAGATCCATCAGTATTCGGGAGGGATCGCCACCATCCTCCGGGGATTCCAATGCTTTGTTGCGGAAGAGGCCGGCTCTGTCCCGGAAGCTTTGGAAGCCGCCTGTTTGCGGTTGCGGGAGGAAGGGGTGATCCAAAGGGTGGCGCCGGTGGTGGAAGCTTTGTTAAAGCGGGAGGAAAAAGGGGGACTGGGAATCCCCGGAACACAGCTGGCGCTTTTCCACACGCGGAGCCAACAGGTGGTCCGTCCCTCTTTTACGGTTTGTTTCCTGAAACAGCCGTTTGTGATGAAGGGCATGGACCAGTCGGACATCCGTGCCGATACGTTGCTCTTGTTGTTGGCACCGGAGAAGGTTTCCGGTCCGGTGTTGGAAGTCTTGAGTTACATCAGTTCCCTGTTTATTGAAAACGACGAGGGGATTGCCTTGTTCCAGTCAGGAGACCAGCAGGCAATTTCCGCTTACCTCGCCAAACGGTTTGAACGATTCTTTGAAGAAAAATTAAAAGAAACAAGGAGTGTTTGACATGGCATCATCGATCTTATCCCCGGAAAACATCCGCTTCAATGCAAGCGTGGATAGCAAAGAAGAAGCGATCCGCTTGACGGGTCAATTGTTGGTGGAAAGAGGTTACGTCAAACCGGCTTATGTGGATACCATGCTGGAGAGGGAACAATTGACTTCGACGTATATGGGCAATTATGTTGCGATTCCGCATGGAACGGAAGCGGGCAAGGAAAACGTCATCGAATCCGGTATTGTGATTGTACAGGTTCCTGACGGTGTGGACTTTGGAGACGGCAACATCGTCAAACTTTTGATCGGAATTGCCGCAAAAGGCGATGAGCACTTGGAGATTTTATCCAAGATCGCCTTGGTGGTTGCTGAGGAAGAAAACGTGCATCAAATCGTTCACGCGGAAACAGCCGAAGAAATCATGAAATTCTTTTAAGAGGTGGACACACATGCTGGCAGTACATTTTGGAGCTGGAAATATCGGACGCGGATTTATCGGCAGCCTGCTTCACCAATCCGGATATGAAGTATGCTTTGTGGATGTGAACCGGGAGATTGTGGATTTGATCAACGAGCGGAAAAGCTATTCCATCGGGTTGGCCGATGATTCCAATGAAGAAATTATCGTCAAAAATGTTTACGCCATTCACAGCGGAGATCATCCGGAGCAAGTGGTGGCCGCCATTGCCGGTGCGGATCTGGTCACCACGGCGGTTGGTCCCAATGTCTTGCCGCTGATTGCCGGACTGATTGCCGAAGGGTTGAAAAAGCGGATGGAAACCGGAAGCAAGCCCTTGAATGTCATTGCTTGTGAAAACATGATCGGCGGCAGCGCCCTGCTGAAAAAAGAAGTCTATGCCAAACTGGATGATGAAGAGAGAAAAAACGCTGATGAGATAGCCGGTTTCCCAAATGCCGCAGTGGACCGGATTGTTCCCAACCAGTCTAATGAGGATCCGTTAAAAGTGGTGGTGGAACCCTTTTATGAGTGGGCGGTGGACCGTTCCCAAGTGGTGGGAGAACTTCACGTGACCGGCATGACTTTGGTGGATGATTTAATGCCGTATATTGAACGAAAGCTGTACACCGTCAACACCGGCCATGCCGTGGCCGCATACTTCGGCTACCAAGCCGGTTACCAAACGATTGATGAAGCCATGGCGGATCCAAAGATCCAAAGCCAGGTGAAAAACACGTTGCAGGAAACCGGAAAACTGTTGGTTGAAAAGCACGGGTTTAATCCGGAAGAACATCAAAAATATATCGACACCATCATCCGGCGTTTTGTCAACCCGCATATTTCCGATGACGTGACCCGGGTGGGCCGTTCCCCCATGCGGAAACTGGGACCCCAAGACCGTCTGGTCAGTCCGGCCACCCAATATATCACGTACCTGAAGGAGCAGCCGGTTTCGCTGGCCAAAGCCATTGCCGCCGCCCTGCGGTATGATTACCAGGAAGATTCCGAAGCCGTTCAAATTCAGAAAAGCATCCGGCAAAAGGGATTGGAAAACACCATTCATGAGATTACCCAAATCCCGGTCGAAAGCGACCTCATGAAACGGATTGCCGGGGAATATCGCCACTTTGCGCTTTAAAAAAAAAACCGGAGCTTTGTCCGCTCCGGTTTTTTTTTTGGAAGCAATCTTGATGAAGTCGATCATTTAAAATAAAATTAAAAATATTCATTTTAATCAAAATGAAATGTGAGTTTGTGTAATGAATGAATCCGGTTGCATGATTGCTCAGAAAAAAGGCAAACACAGGAATGTTGCAATTCGATGCTTCTTCCGTTCAAACGGATCCATTCACTCATTGAAAGGGAGTTGGAAAATGCAAAAAGCGGTAAATGTGATCATTTACGTGATTCTGGTTCTGTTGACGATAGCCCTTTTCTCTGAAATTTTTTCATGACCGGATCCTAAATGGAAGACGGAGAAATAATGCCGGACCATGTCCGGGGCCGGCGGATAAGCAGCCGGTCTCACAGGAAGTGAAGAAAGAGAGTCCTTCTTCCGAAAAATCGTGTAATACGATTGAAAAAGGATGGAATTGGTTTAAGGGAGAAGTAAAGGGAGCTTGGGAAGGAACGAAGAAATTTTTTGGGGACTTATGGGACTGGTTCACAGGAGTTTGTGCCAAGATGAAAGAAGTGGTGGTGGACAAATTGTCCACTGCTTGGAAATGGGTTAAGGAGAATATCGGATATATCGCGGCCGGAGTGGTGTTGGTTGTCGGAATGGTGGTATGTTTTGTCGCTCCTCTGCTGGGGGTTTCGGTGTTAATCGGGATGGGCCTTTCCTTCGGGATGAGCTGGTTGATGAATGGTGAAATCACGCAGGCACCTTTTTGGAAGCAGCCCTCGGCGGTGCGTTGGGGGGCGATCGGGATGGGGATTGCCGGGGGAGCGGACCGGGTTCATTGGGAAGCCGGTTGATTGCATCCATCACCGGTTCGAGGTTGTTGGGGCCGCTGGCTTCCGGGTTTCGGAATGTGGTTACGAAATTGCCGGGGCCGCTTCGTTCCATTTTCTCCAGAGCCGGCATCGGCGGTGCGGCGTTGGTCGGGGTCACCGCTTTTGCCGTGCCTGTGTTTAACAAAGTGAAACAGCTGGATCTCGGCATACCGACGGTCAAATCGGAAACGGATGAACTGTTTTACAGCTTTAAAAGGTGTTTAAAAGCCCGCTCCACTGACCGGTACACGGCAATGATCGAGTTGCCTTGCGGAAACCGCACACCGGATCCGAAAACACCCAAAGTGGAAAAAGACACCTCATTGGTCCCGGGAACCCCGGAACACAAACAAAACCGGTGGGAAGTTTACAAGGCAAACGGCGGCAAATGGAGTTATGAACAGTGGAGCAAAACGTATGATGCCAACATGAAAAAAGCAAGCCGGTCGCACCAATTGGTGGAAAATTACCGGAAAACCCTCAACTGAGAAAACTTCACCACGCAATAAAGTGTGGACACCCCATCCGGTGTGCGGATTATTGACATTGCCGATCCCAAAACATTAAGAGCGGTTGAACATAAAACCACGACCAAAACCGATGGAAGCAAAGGTTATTTTTCAAAAGATGCGCACATCCGGGAAGAACTGGAAAAAGACGAATATCTGGTGCAAGTGGAAAATTGGGAAATCACCTGGGTGTTTGAAAATGCCGATGCCAACCAGCCGTGGATCAATGAATTAAAAGCGGCAGGAATTCATGTGGAGTTCCGGTAATTAACCGTAAAGGAGGGAAAAAGGTGGCAGAGGAAAATCAAAGAGACTGGTTTGAAGAATGGCTGATGATCCATCGGGATGAACTGGAAAAACTGCAAAAGAAGCTGGGGCATTTGGATTTAGATTACACCCCGGAGTCCCTGCTGAGAGTGGAGGCATGGGTGTTGGAAAATTACTCATCGCCGGATGAGATATTGAAAGAGGAAGAAAAAATGACGTTGGACGGCCTGTTAAGGTATGTGGGCGAAGTTTTTAAAATGCATCTTCAAGGGTGGTGGAATATCCATCAGGAGGATCCGGAGCATCTGTTTTACAACCTGCCGGTGATCAGTTTTCCGGGCAACATTCCGGATACTTCCCCGCTGTTGTTCATCACGGCCAGCCTTGACCGGAAATCGGGAAACTTTTTTTATGATTCGCTGAACCGGAAAAAGAATTTTATGGAAAGCCAGGGCATTTTGTCTTGACGGAAGCCGGACGGAAAAAAGGAACTACCTTTGGACCGTCCGGTTTTGCTTTCGGAGGCGGGCACGCGATGCAAACCTGTACGAAGGAAGAACGGGGCGGTGGCTGTGGGATCGGTTGATGAGCCAAAGACCGGTGATGTAAAATAAAAAGGCTGTATACGAAAGATTCCGAAGCCGTTTGCATTTAAAAAAACAAAAAGAAATTCAACAACAAGAGATAAAAGGATGTTTGGGGATGAAAATACTGTTCATTCTGCTTGCGGTGATGATTGGAATCATTGGTTTGGGAATGTGGTTCCGGTTCAATCGTTTGCCCCGGCCGCCATTGAAAAAGCCTGAAAAGATGCTGAAACCGCAGGAATGGAGCCGGGAAGAAGTCACGGTGGGCTGGGTCGGGCATTCCACGGTTTTGATGCAACTATATGATACACGCATTCTCACCGATCCCGTCTTGGGAAAACGTGTGGGAGAGTCCATCAAATGGTTGAACCGGCAGATCGGGATGAAACGCCATACCGAGCCGGCGGTTTCTCTTTCCGATTTGGAAAGGGTGCAGTTGATCCTTTTGTCCCATGCCCATTTTGACCACTTTGACGTTCCCAGCTTGTCGCAATTGGCCCATGAAGGGTGTTACGTGGTGACGCCCAAAAACACGGCCTGTCTGATCAAACACTTGCCGTTTAAGAAAGTTTTTGAGCTGGGATGGGATGAACAACTGGAGATTGAAGAACTGGGAATCAAGATCCTGGGTGTCCCCGTCAAACATTGGGGAACCGTTACCCTTGGAACCGCCGGTACGGCTATAACGGTTATTTGATAGAGAAAAAGGGAACCCGCATCTTTTTTCCGGGGGATACGGCTTTTACGGATCAATTTCGCAAGTTGTCTGAAACGGGGCCGGTGGATCTTGCCTTTATGCCGATCGGAGCCTATTCCCCCGATCATTTGCGGTGGGCGCACTGCACGCCGGAAGAGGCTTGGGCCATGTTTCGCGATACGGGTGCGAAATGGCTGGCTCCCATTCATTGGGACACCTTTGTATTGTCGGCCGAACCTTTGGAGGAGCCGATGGAACGGTTGATGCAAGCCGCCGGGCAAGAAGAGGGGCGGATTGTTTTCCGCAAGCACGGGGACACATTCATGCTGCCCGAAGGAAGCCGGGAAAAGACAGATTCTGAAGCACTCAACAGGTAACGGGCGGCAACGGCACAGCGGGTGATCAATGATTTTATGAAAGTGAAAATGGATCAGCAGGTTTGAATGGAGTCTGGAAAATCCTGCTTTTCGATCGGGAGATCATCATATGGTACCCGGCAGTGAAAGGAGTCGATCAGATGGCATCTTCGATGAATTTGACACCGGAGCAAAATCAATTGCTCCGTTCGCGATTGGAAGCTCTTTTAACCAGTATGGATCAAGATGAGAAGATCAAGCCCCGTCCGGCCCGGAAAAAAGCCAAAACCGATCAGGGTGACGGATTCAAATACGGGCGGGCGATTCCCCGGGCCAGACATTATTATCAAGAAGACAATGTGATCTATCTCCAGAGTGCTCTGAAGCTGAAAGAAAGCACGGAACAAGCCCTCAATGAAATGAAAGAGCAAAAGATAAGGAAAGAAACGATCCGGCAGCTGAAAAAACAATGCAATGAATTCGTAAAAGATTACGGCGGCTTGATCACCCTGACTGCCACACTCGCTTCTTTGGTCAGCAGTGCCAAAGATGTTCTTGAAGCATTAAAAATTCTTGATTAGTTTCATCCGGATTTCCGCCATCAGCCGTTTGGCGGACGGGTGCGTATTGTTTTCGCCAAGGACAAACGGATTTGAATCAAGCCAGGATGCGGAGGCGGGTTGCATGCCTCCGTTTTTTTTGTGCTAAACTACTTGGGGAGACAAGAATTTTATGGAAATCCCGACGGATGACATACATGACATTTTGGAGGACTGATTTATGAGTGTTCATCAATCCAATCAGCGAAAGTCCAACCGGTTGATCCGGGAAAAATCGCCTTATCTTCTCCAACATGCCCATCAACCCGTGGATTGGTTCCCATGGGGGGAAGAAGCTTTCCAAAAGGCCAAAGAAGAGGATAAACCGGTCTTTTTAAGCATTGGTTACAGCACCTGCCACTGGTGCCATGTCATGGCGCGTCAATCGTTTGAGGATGAAGAAGTGGCTGCCATTTTGAACCGGGATTTTGTCCCGGTCAAAGTGGACCGGGAGGAAAGGCCGGATGTGGATCAAGTATACATGACGGTTTGTCAGGCAATGACCGGCCAGGGAGGATGGCCGCTCACCATCATCATGACGCCGGAGCAAAAACCTTTTTTTGCAGGTACTTATCTGCCCAAGCAAACCATGTACGGGCGCATGGGCCTGATCGATTTGTTGAAACGGGTTTCAATGCTGTGGAAAGAGGAGCGGAACCGGGCCAATGAAGTCGGGGACAAAATCGTCCATGCGGTCAAGTCTTATTTAAATCCGGCGGAAGCCGGGGAAACGGACCTGGGGGTCATCGATCATGCGTATGAACAGTTTGCCAGCCAGTTTGATCCGGATTTTGGCGGTTTCGGCGACGAGCCGAAGTTTCCACGCCCGCATGATTTGCTGTTTTTGCTCCGGTACCACAGGCTGACGGGAGAAGAGGAAGCCCTCCAGATGGTGACCCGTACGCTCACAGCCATGCACAGTGGAGGGATTTATGACCACTTGGGCCATGGCTTTGCCCGGTACGCCGTGGACCGGGAGTGGCTGATTCCCCACTTTGAAAAAATGCTTTATGACAATGCTTTGCTGGCTTTGGCATATCTGGAAGCATACCAGGTGACCCGCGAGGAACGGTACGCCGAAGTGGCACGGGGCATTTTCCGTTATGTGACAAGAGACATGCAGGCGCCGGAAGGCGGTTTTTATTCGGCGGAGGATGCTGATTCCGAAGGGGAAGAAGGAAAGTTTTATGTTTGGACCCCGCAGGAAGTTGCGGAGGTGTTGGGAGAAAAAGAGGCTGAAATTTTTTGTGCGGCTTACGGCGTGACCGAAGAAGGAAATTTTGAAAACGGGAAAAGCGTCTTAAACCAAATCGGCGTTCGTCTCGATGAGATTGCCGAAAGGTATCAAGTGCCGTTGAAGGAATTGGAGGAAATGCTGGACAGAGGGCGCCGGCAATTGTTTGAAGCCAGAGAGCAACGTGTACGCCCGGGAAAAGACACCAAAATCCTCACGTCCTGGAACGGATTGATGATTGCGGCATTGGCCCGGGGTGGCCGGGTTCTCGGAGAGACGGAATACACCGATGCCGCGGTCAAAGCGGCCCGTTTTCTTTCAGACCGGTTAATTGATGAGAATGGACGGCTGTTTGCCCGCTATTGTGACGGGGAAGTGGCCTATCCCGGCTATCTGGATGACTACGCCTTTTTCACCTGGGGTTTGACAGAGTTGTATGAAGCCACTTTTGAGCCCCGTTTTATTGAGCAGGCCTTGGTGTTGACAAGGCAAATGCTGGCGCTGTTCAAAGACGAAAAACAGGGCGGATTTTATTTTACCGGAAAAGATACCGAGTCCTTGTTTGTCCGACCCAAAGAGATTTATGACGGTGCGACCCCGTCCGGCAACTCGGTGGCGGCCTATAATCTGATCCGGTTGGCCAAGCTGACATCGGATGAAGCCTTGCTTCAAGAGGCGAGGGAACAAATCCGGGCTTTTGCCAAAGCGGTGGAAGCTTCACCGATTTCCCATTCCTTTTTCCTGATGGCGGTGATGTTGGTGCAGGGGAAAAGCAAAGAAATTCTCATATCCGGTTCGCCCAATGATGTGAAAACCAAAGAAATGATCCGGCTGATCCAAAGGGCTTACCTGCCGGAAGCGGTCATTTCCCTGGATCCGCTCGGAAGTGATGCCAACACCATCAAATGGTTTGTTCCCCGGCCTGAAGAAGAGGCATCCCCGACGCTTGGCCCCAAAGTGTACATTTGTGAAAATTATGCCTGCCAATCGCCGGTGACCGATTTGGAAGAGCTGAAAAAACAATTACAGTAAAAAAGCAGCATGACAAGCTCCAAAAAAGATTTTTGGAGCTTGTTTTTTTTATTCTTTTTCCAGGATGACGGTCAAGTGGACGGGCTTTCCGGCATCTTTGGCTTGAACCGGAAGATGGCGCGGTTTGTAGCCTTCTTTTTCGATGACAAATTCGTACGATCCGGTGGGCACATACCATGTAAAACGGCCTTTTTCATCGGTATATCTGGCGATTTCCGGGATGGGTCCGCTGACGTCTTCTTTCGGTTTCGGGACGACCAAAGCGCCGGAGACAGGTGAATGGTTTTCATCCGAGACGGTTCCGGTGACTTTCACTTTGGACACGGGGCCGGCTGCCGGTGTTTTTTCACAGCCGAAAAGAAGCGGGAAACAAAGGGTGAACAGCAAGATGGTGAATCCGCATTTCCATTTCATCAGGCAAAATCCCTCCTTGCATAAAAAGAGAGAGGATGAATCCTCTCTGAATGGTACAGTTACTTTATATGACTTTTTTTCCGGGATAAAAGTTCCAACCGGTTGGAATCTATTGATCTTTCCAAGTGTTCAGGTTATCGAAAACTTCTTTGGTGATGCGGGTGCCGCGGTTGCTCTTTTTATTTCCGTATACGCCGTTGGTGTGGATGGCAATGCTGCAAACCCCGCAATTCTGATATTGCTCCTGGTAAACGGGCGATCCGCTTTGTCCGGCATACGTGTCGTTGTCATACAGCAATTTGTATGGGGTGGTTTCCCGAATCCGGTCTCTGTGTTCCCATTGGGTGCCTTGCGGTTTGTCACCGGGATAACCGCTGATGTTCACCTGCGTGCCATTTAACGATCCGCTCTGCCAGCGGTATCCGAACCAGCCGGTTTGGTTTCCCACGTTTTGATCCAATTTGACGGCTCCGTAATCATAATTGGTGTTGCCTTGCCGGGTCCATCCGATAACCGAGTAAAAACGGGTGGCTTTTGCATAACCAAACGGCAAACGGTTGCCGTCCCGTCCGGGATAGACTTTTGCCCACGAGGCCCATTTTTTCTCATCCGGGTCAAAGACGCAGTGCCCGGCTGTTGCAACGGTGTCCGGCCCGATCAGCCAACCGGTGCAGTTTCCGAGATCGCTTTGGATCTGGACGACGGCGCTGTAGGGGTATTTGGAAGTGTCTTTCACCCGCGTCCGGTTATCCGGCCCGATGACGGATTCGGCCGATGCGCCGTTTGGGGAATGGTTTTTTTCACGCACTTTCAGCATGTTTCCTTCAAACCCTTTGCTGTAGGCGCCCCCGGAGGTTTGGACAATGTCTCCCGACTGCGTGGATTGTCGGATGCTTTTGCCGTCGCTGGCCACGGGGGTATGGGGGGAAGTTTCGGCAAACACTGCATCGGCTTTGGCAAAGGACCAAGAAGCGGGAACCATCAGCAAAAGGGTTGACAAAAAGGAAACTGTCATTCGCAAACCATTGGCATGTCGCATGGATATCCTCCTTCGGCGATATGTAAAGTTACGAGAATATTATAAATAAATGGAATAATTGTTACAATCAGGGAACGGGTGAGACAAAAGCCGATTCAAAGTAAAAAACCGAGGATTCCGGCTTTTATCACGATGAATGGAATCTTGCAGTCCCGTTCCTGAGAGGAAGGAAAAGCCTGAAAGATGATCTCTTTCAGGCTTTGTTGGATGAAGCATTTCCCCGGTAGGGATGCGGTTTGAAGGAAACGAGACGTCCTGTCACATGGAATATGCGGTGAGGTTTATCTTGATGGCCGTTTTCGGAAAGCCAGGCATAGCCCAGTTTTTTGGCTTCGTCGTCACTTGTGGCATTGATGGGCCCATCATACAGCAGTTGGCCATCCATATCATATACCGTCATGTGATACACGGATTTGGATCACCTCGAATGAAAATTTAAAAGTGTAACTTTATTATATCATTTTTAATGGTTATGTGGTTTCGGTCAATAAATAACCGGCTTTGTCGGTGGCTTGGACCAATTCTTTGCGCAACCGGCGTTCCACTTCACCTTGTTTCCCGTTTTCTGCCCGTGCTTGGATCCGGACAATGGACGACTGCGGGGTCACATCCACCACGCCCAGTACGTTTGGACCGTCGATCACGCCCGGCAACAATTCCCGGAGAAGCCGGCATTGTTCCTCCAGATAAGCGAGGGCCTGATCCAGATCGGTTTTGGTTGAAAGGGGAAGATCCACTTTGGCCAGCATGTGCCCGCGGGAATGGTTGGTGAGGGATTTGATATCCCGGTTTAAAATAAAGTGCAAATCCCCTTCCGGATCGCGGATTTTCAGGACGCGGAGGCCCACATGCTCCACGGTGCCGGAAAATCCGTTGACGGTGACATCTTCCCCGACTTGCACTTGGTCTTCCAGCAAAATGAAAAATCCGGAGACGATGTCGGAAACCAGATCTTTTGCGCCAAAACCGATGGCAAGCCCCAGGACGCCGGCACTGGCCAAAATGGCAGAAATGTTGATGTGAAATTCGGCCAGGATGGAGACCAAAGCGATGAAGATGATTACATAGGTGGTGACATTGATCAGGATGCTTTGAATGGTTTTTAACCTTAACTGCGTCCCTTTGCTGAGGCGGCTGTGGGTGGTCAGGCGGATGATCAATTTTCTGGCGATGATGATGCTGATGATCGAAAGCAAAATGATGATCCCGATTGCGATGACGGATGCAAGAATTGATCCCCAATCGAGTTTCAATATCATGTTTATCATTTGCGTGTCCCCCCTTCTGATGTTGAGCAATCATGATTAAAACCAATATAATGGTTTGGGAAGATTTTGAAAAGGGGGCGTAAACATGGCCTGGTCTCTCCGGACTTTCAGAGGAATGATCTGGATGATTTGCGTGGCCGGGATGACCCAGGGGTTATTGATTCCGCTGTTGACGATGTTTCTGGAAGAAAGAGGCGTGCAAGCCGATTTTAACGGGCTGAGTGCCTCTGCGCTTTATCTCGGCATCTTGCTCGCGGCTCCCCTCGGTCCGGCCATGGTCCGGCGAATCGGTGTGAAGAAATCGATCCTCGCCGGGTTGTACATTGTCACCGTTGCCGTTTGTTTTTTTCCGTTTTTTCAAAGTTTCTGGGTATGGACCGGGCTTCGCTTTCTGGTCGGCATCGGCGACAGTTTGTTGCACTATGCCACCCAATTGTGGATCACCATCCATGCGCCCGTGAAAGAAAGGGGGCGCCGGATTTCCCAATACGGGTTCGCTTATGGATTGGGATTTGGGATCGGTCCGCTGGGACTGAATCTGGTTCATTTTGGAGAAACGGTTCCGTTTCTCTTTGTTTTGTGTATCCTCCTTTTTTCCATTTACTTAACCGGCCGTTTAACGATCGCCGGATCTTTGGACAATGAAGAGAAAGAGACCGGAACGCACGGCAAAAGTTCATTGAGAACGGTCTACCGGCTTGGCTTCATCGCTTTTTGCTCCCCGTTCATTTACGGGTTTTTGGAAACGGCGTTGACGGGGAATTTCCCGGTGATCGGCATGCGGGAAGGCATGAGCCAAAGCTTTATCTCCCTTTTGATTTCTGCATTTGTCTGGGGCAGTTTGCTTTTTCAGGTGCCGCTCGGGGTGTTGGGGGACCGGATCGGCCGTAAAAATCTGCTGATTGTGGTTTGTTCGGCCGGGGCGGCCGGCATGTTTGTCATTCCGTATTTTTTGTCCAACGGGATTTATCTTTTTGTTTCTTTCGTCCTGATTGGCGGTTTGGTCGGCTCCCTTTACTCCATGGGACTGGCCTGCGCCACGGATTTGCTTCCGGCCCGCTTCTTGCCGGCAGCCAATGCCATCGCTTCGGTTCATTTCAGTGTCGGCAGCATTCTCGGCCCTTCTTTGGGCGGTTTTTCCATTGAAAAAGCAGGCGGGGAAATGTTGTTCATCACCATCGGATGTATGCTGACGGGATATGTGTTGATGATTTTGTTGGAGAAGATGAGCAACCGGATGAATTCGTTCAAATCCAAAGAAAAACAAGCGGTGTAAACCGGTCCGCCGGACGAATCAATAGGTCCGGCGTTCCCATCCTTCCCCCTGCCAATGAAGCGGGATGGTTTTTCCGCGGGTTTCGATGACCGGATCTTTGACGTACCAGCCGCGCCCGTTGACACTTTCATTGGTCTGATAATGGAAGCGGACAAAACGGGCTTGTTCGGGAACCAAAATGGCGTAAGTCTTCCAATTTTTGCGGTTTCCGCTGAATTGTTCCGCCGTGAACCAATGCCGGCCGTCGGCGGAAAACTCCACCGTGGCTTGATCATGGTCCGGTTCAATCCGGTGCCAAGTCGTAAATACAAGGGTGCGGTCGTCGGACGAAAGCGGCAGGGATGCCACCAGCGAACGGGACAATTGGTCGCCGTAACCGGAAAACCAAGCCGGCACTTTGCCCGGGATTTTCACGGGGATGGCGTCCGCCGCCATGCGTGCCACTTCCCTTCGCAGCGGATTGATGGATGCGGTTTCGCGGGTCGGGTGGACGCGATTGGTCAAAAGGATGGCGATCGTTCCCTGGCTGCGGTTGATCACCAGCGAAGTTCCGGTGAATCCGGTGTGGCCCATCGCATCGGGCCCGCTGAGTGCGTCCATGTACCAGCCTTGGTTTAATTCCCAGCCGAGACCGTGGTCATCGCCGGGAAATTCCGTGTTATAGTTGTTTTCCATCAGACGGACGGTCTCTTTTTTTAAAATCCGCGTGGATCCGTATTTTCCGTCCATCAAGATCATATGGGCGAAGACAGCCAAATCGCGGGCTGTGGAAAAAACCCCGGCATGTCCGGCCACTCCGTCCAGTGCCGCCGCATTTTCATCATGCACGGTCCCCCACACCAACCCCCGGCCGGTCCACGGTTGATACTCCGTGGCGGCAATCCGGTGTTTCAACTTTTGCGGAGGGTTGTAAAAGGTGTCATGCATGTGAAGCGGGCCCGTGATTTCTTTTTGGACAAATTGATCCAGCCGCTGTCCGGAAAGGCGTTCGACAAGAACCCCCAGCGCAATCATGTTGAGATCACTGTAGGTGTAAGTGGTTCCGGGCGGATGGTCCAGCGGGTAAGTCAAAGCGATTTGCAACCGTTCTTCCCGGCTGTTTCCCATTTGATAAAGCGGAATGCCGGAACGAAAGCCGGATGTGTGCGTCAGAAGCTGGCGGATGGTGACCGATTGCTTTTTGTTTTGAGCAAACTCGGGGATGTATCTGGCGACGGGGTCATCCAGCCTGAACCGTCCCTTTTCATACAATTTCATCACTGCCACGGACGTGAAAATTTTGCTGATGGATGCGAGGTCGTAGATGGTGTCTTCCCGTGCGGGGATCGGAGGATGAACCGGAGTCTGCCGGTCGTCGGCATAACAGACGGCATATCCATAAGCTTGGTGTTTCACGATGGTTCCTTTGCGCGCGACAAGAAGGACGGCTCCCGGGGTCATGTTTTCCCGGATGGCCTGACGGATGATGGTGTCCATATGAAGAAGCGGTTTGGATACCATGCCGCCGGATTCGGGAGATCCCGGTTGAAGAACCGGACGGATCGGGCGAGCATCTCCCCAGACCGGGTTGTTGTCCGGGCGGCGGTCGGAGGCATAAAGTTGCGCGGGAGTTTTTCCGTCGATTCCGTTTCCCCAAGCGATAGCCGGAGCCAAGGCGGGGAAGATCAGTGAAGTGACCAGCAACAGATGGATGCCGGTTTTTTTGTACACGGCCCACATTCCTCCTCTTTGGTCGGTTAATTTTATTTTAATCCATTTTGGCAGGAGAAAGACACCGGAAACGGAGGAAAGGTGTTTCCGGTCAGGAAGCGCCGTGCGGAGGCAGGGTGTAACTCCATCGGTCCCGTGCCAGATCGGTCGACGGGAAAACAGCTCTGGCTTCCTGGAGCAAAGCTTTGCATTCTTCTTCTTGAAACCGGGTGCTGATATGGTTCAGGATCAAATGTTTCACCCCGGCTTCTTTGGCGACGGCGGCGGCTTGCGTGCAAGTGGAGTGAAAGTATTTGCGGGCCAGATCTTCCTGATCCCGGCGGTACGTTGCCTCATGAATCAGCAAATCGCAACGGTTTGCAAGAAGGCAGGCTTCGGGAGTGTACCGGGTGTCTCCGAGAATCGCCAAGGTTCTTCCTTTTTTCGGGGAGCTGACATAATCTTCCCCTTTTAACACCCGGCCGTCGGGAAGGGTGACGGTTTTCCCTTCTTTTAACAAGCGGTAATGAGGGCTGGGCGGGATCCCGGATTTTTCCAACTTTTCCACATTCAATCTGCCGGGTTGATCCGGTTCTTCCAGACGATATCCGTACGAAGGGATGCCGTGATCCAGCTTTTTGGCCCGGATGGAAAAAGGCGGCGCTTCAAATTGGCAATCATCGCCTTCCATTTCGACGATCTCCAGCGGATACCGGAGAAAGGTGTGGCTTGTCTTTAACGTGATTTCGACAAACGCTCGGATTCCTTTCGGGCCGTACAAGGTGAGGGGGGAGGTGGCGCCTTGGAACGAACGGCTTCCCAAAACCCCCGGCAGTCCGAAGAGATGGTCGCCGTGTAAATGAGTGATGAAAAGCCGGTTGATTTTGGCCAGTTTCACCGGCGAGTCCCAGATTTGATGCTGTGTGGCTTCGCCGCAGTCAAAAAGCCAAATCTGCCCGTGATACTCGGGCATGATCAATGCCAGGGAGGATACGTTGCGGTTCCGGGAGGGCACCCCGGCGCCGGTCCCCAAAAAATAACATTGCATTGTGCAACCCATTCCTTTCTTATGAAGACTGGTTATATTGAAGAACCCATTCGCAAGCTTCACGGACGGAAGAAACGACCCGGCCGGCTTTTTGTTTCACTTCTTCCGGGGCATGGTGCATGGCAAAGCTGTGGGGAGTCAATTCGAGCATGGAAACATCGTTGAACGAATCCCCGACGGTTGCGATTTCCTCCGGTTTCAGGCCGAGTTCCTCCGCCAGCTTTTGAAGCGCATTCCCTTTGGAAATGCCGGGCGGCATGAAATCCAGGCAATCGGTGTCCGAAATAAAGGAATCGACTTGGGATGGGAATCGTTGGTGAATATGTTGATCCAACCGTTTTAAATCGTTCGGGTCCCCAAAGAAGCAAACCTTGCTGGGAAACAATGATTTTCCGATTTCTTCCGGCAATTGCGGGCGGGTATGAACAGGCATCTTCATCCTTTCTTCAATGGCCCGGGCTTTTTCCGTCTTTTCGGCGACAAACATTTCGTTTTCCTCGCTGACAAAGCAAACAAGCCCGAAAGGACGGGATGCTTCATAGATTTGTTTGGAGATGTTTCCGGGAAAGGTGACCCTTTGCAAACATTTTCCTTCTTTGGTATAGATGAAAGCCCCGTTTTGGCTGATGCGGTGAAAACGGCCTTGGATCCGGTTCATCACCTGAACGAGTTCAAAGTCCATTCTTCCGGAAGCCAATCCGATTTCAAGACCTGCATCCATCAGTTTGTGCAAGGCGTTTTGGTCTTGCGGATGGATTTGTTTTTCATGGTCGAACAGAGTGTTGTCCAAGTCGCTGATAAATAGTTTAATCATTGCTCTCACTCTTTCTCTTTATACTCTTTCTTATTTTCCTGTGGGTATCATATATGATGCTTAACTCCGGATGCAATCGCAGTGGCTTTGGATGCAGGCCGTTTGGTATGAAAATGCGGACGTTTGGTGGAAAAAGGTCATGATATCGGACGGGCGGGTTTTCCTGAAGGAGGAAGGACAGAGAAAAGACAGCTTCATTCCAACGCACATTCATGGAATGAAGCTATTTTTTCAAAGCTTGCAATCTTTCTCTTTTGGCAATGACCGCTTTAATGGCCATATAATCCACGGCTTCCGGCAAAGCTTCTTTGATGGGACGTAATTTTTGGGCGCCCAGTTCTTCCACTTTTTCCATGATCAATGCTTCATATTCTTTGGGAATAAAAGCATCCCAGTCGAGTTCCAATCCTTCCAAGCCGGCGCGCAATAAGTGATCCTCGATGGTGCCGCGCGTCAGGTTGCGCTCTTTGGCGATTTCGGGAATGGATTTGCCTTGCAGGAACATTTGATAAGTGATGAAATGGCTGGACGGTTTTCCCGTAGTTTTTTCCCGGGCCGGCTTTTCCCCGTGCTTTTGGACATATTCTTGGATAATTTGCAAAAAATGAGCCCCGTATTTTTGAAATTTCATTTCCCCGACCCCGGAGATCGCTTGCATCTCCTCTTCTGTGACGGGCAAGCGGCGGCACATTTCTTTTAAAGTGCTGTCCGGGAAGATCATGTATGGCGGAAGTTTTTCGGTTTCGGACAACTGCTTGCGCAAGGACACCAGTTCATCCAGGAGACGGTTGGTTTTGGTTTCGGGGGTTTTGGTTTTGAGCCATTTTTCGGTCTCTTTGTGCAGATACACCGGTTCCTTTCCTTTCAGCACCGCAATGGCTTTCGGGGTCAGGCGGACCAGCGGATAGGGACGCCCTTCGTAGATCAGGGAGAGATAACCATCCGAGGCCAAAAGTTGGCACAACCGCTGAATTTCTTTCTCCGTGTACTCCCGCATGGTTCCGTATGTAGAAATCCGGTCCAGCTTCCATTCCTTCAGCCGCTTGTTTTTGGATCCTCTGAGGACTTTGGCGATGATGGTGAGTCCGTACTGTTCGTTCAACCGTTTGATGCAGGAGAAGATTTTTTGTGCTTCAATTGTATAATTGACCAAATCCCCCATCTTTTTGCGGCAGTTTCCGCATGTTCCGCAAGGTTGCATGGTGTCGGCCCCGAAGTACCGGACGATTTCCTCTTGAAAACACCGTTGGGTGTGACAATAGTTGACCAGCTTTTGCAACTTGCTGAATTCCAGCGTTTTTCTCTCCGGGGAAAGATCGGAATGCCGGATCAGGTAGCGTTGCATGGGGACGTCTTGCGGTGAATACAACAAAATGCACTCGCTTTTTTCCCCGTCCCGGCCGGCTCGTCCCGCCTCCTGGTAATAACATTCCAGATTGCGGGGCAATTGATAATGAATGACAAACCGGACATTGGATTTATCGATGCCCATGCCAAAAGCATTGGTGGCGACAATGGTTTGCACCCGGTCATACGAAAATTGCTCCTGTGCTTTTTCTCTTTCTTCATCGGTCAGTCCGGCATGGTACTTGGCCGCGGAAAAGCCGGATTGCACCAATGCTTCATAAACATGATCGGTGTCTTTGCGGGTGGCACAATAAATGATCCCGTTTTGGCGGGGATGCTCTCTTAAATATTGTTTGATGTAATCCAGCCTGTTTTCTTCATGTATGACTTGAAAGGACAAATTCGGCCGTTCCAACCGGGTGGAATAGATCCGCGACGGATCGATTTGCAAAAGCCGGGAAATATCTTCTTTCACATCCGGCGTCGCGGTGGCGGTTAAAGCGGCAATGAGCGGCCGGCGGGGCAGGGATAAGAGCTGTTTGGCCATGGACCGGTAGCTGGGCCGGAAATCGTGTCCCCACTGGGAAATGCAGTGGGCTTCATCGATGGTGACCAGATAAACCGGCAGGGTGGCAAAAATCTCTTGAAAGGCCAGGGATTCCAAACGTTCCGGAGCAATGTAGAGCAGTTTGTAAGCCCCTTCTTTCAACTTTTTCAAGCGCCGACTGATTTCGGCAGACGAAAGCGAACTGTTGATGTAGGTGGCTGAAATGTTGTGTTGGCGCAGACGGTCCACTTGATCTTTCATCAATGAGATCAACGGAGAGATCACCAGCGTGATCCCGGGAAACATCAGAGCCGGGATCTGATAACAGATGGATTTCCCTCCGCCGGTCGGCATGATGCCCATCGTATGGTGGCCGGATAAGATGCTTTCGATGATTTTCTTTTGTCCGCTTCGAAACGAAGAGTAACCGAAGTATTTCTGCAACAACAATTCCGCTTGTTCCATCGACATGACGGATCCCCCTGCTCGCTCTTCTCTCTGTTCTCTTTCATAAAGGTATAATAAAACCGGAATTTGCTCAAATTCGCCCAGACGTGATTTTGGCCCGGGAAACGGGTACAATGGTCAATGGAAACAGAGGAGCCTGGATCCGTCTCAGGATGTCCGGGCGAAAACAGGAGGAATCAACCATGTTATTCATAGATAACCAAAACATAACCGATCCGCGCATGAACCTGGCGATCGAGGAATATGCGCTGAAACATTTGGATATTGATGAAACCTATTTGCTTTTTTATATCAATGAACCTTCCATCATTATCGGAAAACACCAAAATACGGTGGAGGAAATTCATGTCGATTATGTCAGGGAAAACGGAATCCATGTGGTCCGCCGCTTGTCCGGGGGAGGTGCCGTATACCACGATCTGGGCAATCTGAATTTCAGTTTTATCACGAAAGATGACGGGAAAAGCTTTGCCAATTTCCGGAAGTTTACGGAGCCGGTGATCGAGGCGCTCAAATCGCTGGGGATTGATGCAGAATTAAGCGGGCGGAATGATATTTTGGCAAACGGGAAGAAAATCTCGGGAAATGCCCAGTTTTCAACCAACGGGCGGATGTTCAGCCACGGAACGCTGATGTTCGATGTCAATCTCGATCATGTCACCAAGGCATTGCAAGTGAAAAAGGAAAAGATCGAATCCAAAGGCATCAAATCGATCCGCAGCCGGGTGGGCAATATTGTTGACTTTTTGAAAGAGCCCATGACCATTTTGGAGTTTCGCCAATTGTTGTTGGAACATATCTTTCAGGGGCAAAAACCGGTTCCCGAGTATGTATTGTCCGAAAAAGACTGGGAAAAAATCCGGGAAATCTCCGAGTCGCGCTATCAAAAATGGGAATGGAATTTCGGCGAGTCGCCGGCATTTAATGTCAAGCACAGCCGCCGTTTTCCGGTTGGAAGCATTGACGTGCGTTTGAATGTGCAAAAAGGAATCATCCGGTCCTGCAAGATCTATGGCGATTTCTTTGGAATCGGCGATGTGAAAGACATTGAAGACCGTCTGACGGGAATCCGGTATGAACGGGATGAAATTGAAAAATCTTTGGACGGCCTGGACATCAAGCACTATTTCGGAGCCGTCTCCAAAGATGACTTCATTGACCTCATTTACTAAACCGGTTGAATGCAAGACGGAGGAAAGGGGTTCCTTTCTTCCGTTTTTTTTCGCTATTTTTCCACGGTCTCTTCTTCCTCTTCGGTTTCCAACTGGCGCCAATGTTCCAATGTTTTTTTGACAATTTTTTGCACCACGGCCGCCGGATCGGTTTGGTGGTCGCGTGCAATGGCTTCCAACTGCTCGATCTCCTCCAGGGTTAACCAGAAATGAAAGGACATAAAGGCATCTTCGCTTGCAGGATGAGATCTCTTTTTAAATAACACGAATGTGCCCCCTTCTTTCCCGCTTCAAAAATATGGGATATCATTTTATCTAAAACTTAGATAAAAATGGACAAAATCCTTTTTCAGGAAAGATCCATTTTTGGTGACGGGGAAAGCCGGCGCATGATCGGGAAACCGGCCGGAGGCTAAGAGGAGGATAACATTCTCTAAAATAAATAGATTCTTGACAAATATCTGAAATTTCTATTATTATGAAAGCGAACAAGCGCTTGTTTCGCAGGAGAGATGAAACATGACAAAGCAGGAACGCAAGGAACAAATTTTGAGCACGGCTTGCCGTCTTTTCAGCCGGAAAGGATATCACGGGACAACGATCCGGGATATTTCGGAAGCATGCGGGATTTTATCCGGGAGTTTGTATGCGCATATCCGCACGAAAGAAGATTTGTTATATGAGATTACGAACAGAGGCGCTGAAGCTTTTTTGAATTCCCTTCGGCCCATTGTCGAGAACGATGCACCGGCAGTGGAAAAGTTAAGACAAGCGGTCATTGCCCATATCAAGGTGGTGGAAGCCAACCTGGAAGCGGCAACCGTTTATTTTCATGAGTGGAAGGGATTGTCCGAGGAAAGGTTTTGTGAAATTCAGGAAAAACGGGACCGGTATGAGAAAATGTGGGCCCGGCTTGTGTCCCAAGGGATTCAGGAGGGGGCCTTCCGGCAGGTGGATGAAAAATTTGTCCGGTTACTCCTCCTGTCCGTGGGAAATTGGCTTTATCAGTGGTACCGTCCCGAAGGCGAATTGCCGCCGGAGGAGATCGCCGACCGGTTTATGGATTTGTTTCTGGACGGACTGGCAAACCGGGAACAAGGGGAAATACCGGATCCGGCGCGTTGACATAAAGGACGGGACGGGGAAGAAGCAAAAAAAAAGATGGATCTTGGCAGGAACCGGGTTCCATGTTGAAGGGGGTTGTTTGATGAAACCGGGTCTTCACCGGGGATACCAGGAAAAAATGACCGTGACGGTGACGGAGGAGATGGTTGCTTCGTTTGACGGCAAAATGATTCATCCGGTCTTGTCCACCGTGTCCATGGTTTATTATATGGAATGGGTCGGAAGAAAAGTTATCGAGCCGTTTTTGGAAGAAGGGGAAGAAGGAATCGGAGCCTCCATCAATGTCCGCCACCGCTCGCCGGCCCCGGTCGGGAAAACCGTCACGTTTGTGGCCACAGTCAAAGAATGGACTCCGCAAAAAGTGGTGTGCGATGTGATTGCCGAACATGACCAGGCGCTGGTGGGAGAGTCCGAGTTTATCCAGGTGATCTGGCCGAAAGAAAAGCTTCAGGCGCATATTGAGCGAATGAAATAAATTTGGAAAAAGAGGAACTGAAATTTCAACCGGTTTGCGAATAAATCAGTAAGGGGGCTTACGTTTGTTTCATAGATGCTTTGAAAACCTTTGAATCAGAAGGTGGTACCTTGTGGAAAAGCTTGCTGACAATGGTTTTTGACGGGTTGGCAAGCTTTTATTTTTTATATGACCGGGAAAAGAAAATACGGATCCATCAGGTTTGATCCATAAAACAAAGTGTGTGGAGGGATCGGTGAATGAAGCGACTTTTGCTGGGGATGGAACGGGAATTATTGGTGGCAGACCTGGATGACGGGGAAAGTGCCGGGACAACTTCGCGTCTCAAAGGGATGCAACCCACTTGCATTGCCCAAGATCCGTTCCGGCCGGAGAGGTTGTACTGCGGGACGTTCGGCCGCGGCTTGTGGTGTTCGGACGATTTTGGCGACTCATGGTACCCGGTCGGGGATGGATGTGATTATTTTGAGCCGTTAAAAGAAAAAGGAATCCTTTATGAAAAAATCACAGCCGTGGCGGTGAGTCCTCATCAAAAAGAAAATGGTTACGGAATGGTGTATGTCGGAACCGAACCGAGTGCGCTATTTTCATCGGAAGACGGAGGCAAAACCTGGCGGGAACATAAAGAGATGAAATTCGTGCCATCGCATCGGACTTGGAGTTTCCCTCCCCGGCCGCACACGCATCATGTCCGCTGGATCACGCCGGATCCGGAGCAATCGGAGCGGATTTATGTTTCGATCGAGTTTGGCGCCGTGCTGCGGAGTCTGGACGGGGGAAAAACCTGGGAAGACAAAAAATTTCAAGGCCCGCTGGACGCCCATACCCTGTTGATGCATCCAGGGCAACCGGATCGTTTGTATGCGGCATGCGGCGACGGATTGTTCCGGGAAGGTTGCGGCTACATGGAAAGCCGTGACGGGGGCCAATCTTGGATTCCTTTGGGCCAAGACCTGAAACATCCTTATTTATATGGTATGGCGGTCGATGCCAAAAAACCGGATTGGGTGCTTGTCTCTGCCTCCATCCATCCGAATCACGGTCACCACGCCAGAATGGAACAGGCTTCTTCCACAATTTATCGAAAAGAAGGGGATCGTTGGCTGGAAGCGGTTGACGGCTTGCCAGGACCGGAAGGAATGCTGATTTCTGCATTGGCAAACGACCCGTCGGAATCCGGCGTTTTTTACGCGTTGAACAATTTGGGGCTTTTCCGGTCTGTCGACGTCGGAAAGACATGGGAGAAGATCAATCTTGGGTGGAAAGAGGAATATCGGTCTCAACATCCGCATACCTTGTTGGTCGTTGATTGTTAATCTGGACCAGAAAAACATGAGCAGGCCTTTCGGGTGCCTGCTCATGTGAGACAACGCCGTCTCGACAAGCGCTGCATTTTAAATGGTTTCGACTATGAAATGCATCGTAACGATGGTACCGTCTGCAGAAAGCCAAACTAACCGGGGGGGATCGTTCATGGATGGATGCCGGCTGAAAGTTTTCTTGCGGGGATCAAGCCGTCGTGCTATGAATGCTTGTCCCGAGTGTCGCCCGATCTATTGAAAAAACTCGAAAAGTTCCCGCGCTATTCGGTTCATCCCGGCTATGACATTTTCTTCCGGGATGAGCCGGCGCATGACGGTTTTGCCAAAGAAGTCAAAAACCTTTCCCGCGACAGCGAAGCGTTTCATCGCATGTTGGGTCTTGCGTTGGGATTTCCGCCGCGGTCTGTTGATTTTTACGTCAAGAGGATTAGCGGGGAACTGAATCGGGAACAATTTTATGAGCAAAAGGTCGGTTTGTATCATGCCGGCGTTTGGTGCGCAGGGCATAAACGCGATATTATCGAAAACATGAACTGGTTGTGGAAGCAATATCCATATTACGATCAGTCAAGAGTCGCCACTTACTACAACAACGATCGCCAAGTCTATCCGGTCGAATATGGCGATGATGAAGCTTTGCACCACCTTGCGGAAAAGCTGAATAAAGCGTCTGCCCGGTGACGGAACGGCATGAGGTGACACTGCCCAAAAAATATATTTTTAATATTGCGTAAATAGCCGGAGCCGGTTGGGGACGAACCGGAAGGGTGGGCCGAAACCCGCTGTTTATCCGGGTTTTTCGCGGTTTGTGGATCTTCGGTTGGTGTCCGGGATTCTCTAAAAATTTTATTTGACATTCGAGAATAAAGTGTATATAATAAAAATCGTTCCAAGCGAGATTGAAATTTTTCAATCCATCACCCATCATGCCGAAGTGGCGGAATTGGCAGACGCGCACGACTCAAAATCGTGTTCCTTTATGGAGTGTGGGTTCGACTCCCACCTTCGGCACCAAAGCGAAACGGTTTCCTGCATCAGGAAGCCGTTTTTTTGTTTGATGATCCGGGCTGAAGTTAGTTGGCGCCCGCGGAGGGATTCCGGTGGATCTTGGACGGACGTCTTTTTTTACCGAATGGGTATTGATCAGAAAATGTTTTTCTTTTCCCTGCATATGATGATGCTGAAGCTGGCTTTTCAGCCGGCTTACATTCAGGGAATGGGGGCGAATCGGGATGGATTGGTTGACTCGGTTTCGCAACTATGGTTTCTGGTTATCATTGTTGGCATTTGTTGCCGGAGGGCTACGGTATGCCGGTTTTGACTTGGGGCTCCCTGAGGGGAACACGATTGTGGATCTGATTATCGCCATTCTGGTGGCGCTTGGGATTATCAATGATCCCACCACGGAAAGCAAATGGTACAAAGATGATTCCAAATCATAAGAGAAAGGATTTTTTTGAGACGTTCACACGGATGCTTCCGTGAACGTCTTTTTGCATTTTGAAGGCAACCGTTCCGGCATCCGGACAGAAAGAATTGGATTGACATTGGAAAGGATGGCATGTTAAAATGGACCTCGTCGTTTGAAAATTAAGTTCATAAAATAACCGAATTATCGGGATGTGGCTCAGCTTGGCAGAGCACCTGGTTTGGGACCAGGGGGTCGCAGGTTCGAATCCTGTCATCCCGACCAGTCAGCGGGACGTGGCTCAGCTTGGTAGAGCACCTGGTTTGGGACCAGGGGGTCGCAGGTTCGAATCCTGTCGTCCCGACCAACGATATCTGGACGGATTCATGGTATGTGCGCAGGTCTTGAGGAGAGGACCTGCGCTTTTTATTTGCTTGGAAAAGGAAGGTTCCGGAAGGTCAAGCTTTTTTTAAACCGGCGGCAAAAAAAGGCCCGTTCACAGTGATGGTGGATAAGATGCGCGCCATTTCCTCCGGGGATTCTTTCCTGCCGCTGTTTAACCATTGTTGAACCACTCCGATATGGGCGGAAGCAATATAAGACACCAGGTAATGTCCCGGAACCAGCAAATTTTCTTCTTTTAAGACAGAGTTTGGATTGTTTTTGATGAGTGCATTCCACATGAATTTTTTCAATCGGTTTTGAAACGCCAAGTCTCCTTTGGGGCCCAACAACGTTTTCATAAACCGGTGATTTTGATCAATATATTCCAAAATGGAAACAACTGTGCTCACCGGTTTTAAAGTGGGGGATGAAGCATTGATTTCGGAAAGGGTATTCGGCAGATTGCGCTTGGCAATCTCTGTGATCTCCGTCAGGATTTCTTCCTGGTATTTGTCCATGAGATCAAATTTATCCTGATAGTGTGCATAAAAGGTCCCCCGGTTGATGCCGGCTCTCGTGGCGATGTCTTTCACGGTGATGGCGTCGAAGCCTTTTTCCTCCATCAATTCCACAAATGCCTCTTTAATCATTTTCCGCGTCCGGACGACACGCAGATCCGCTTGATTTTTTCGCATCGGGTTCCTCCTTTGCTTTTTGGACGACACGGAGTCAAAAAGTGTTCCATAAGCGACAGGTTCCGCCGTTTTGATTATTGTTACGGATAAAATCCCAAAATTATAATGAAAATGAACAACCTGTTGTTTATTATACAGGAAGTAAAAAGCGTCGTGACAAGCGGATTGGTCGATCTTAAGCGGAAAGAAGGGAAAGGAATGAAACCCCAAGTCCTCATTGTCGGTGCCGGCCCCACCGGCTTGGCACTGGCCGTTGCGCTTCAAAAACAAGGGATTCCTTTTCGGATCATTGATAAAAACCGGGGGCCGGGCACGCTTTCCAGAGCCATGGCGGTTCATGCCAGAACTTTGGAATTATACAGCCAGTTCGGTCTGGCGGACCGGTTGATCGAAGCCGGCATCAAGGCGACCGCGTTACAAATTTTTAAAGATGCCAAACGGGTATCCCGGGTGGAATTGGGCGAGAAACTGGCGGAACACATCAGTCCTTATCCTTATCTCTTAAGCCTCGCTCAAGATGAGCATGAAGCCATATTAATCGAATATTTGCAAGCCAAAGGCGTCATGGTCGAATGGGAAACCGGGCTGTTGGATTTAAAGGAAACGGATGGCCGGGTTCATGTCACCATCCAAAGACAAGGGGGCGAAGAGGAGCAGTCTTATGATTATGTGTGCGGGTGTGACGGAGCGCACAGCACGGTGCGAAAAGCGTTGGGACTCGGCTTTCCGGGCGGAACTTACGAGCAAGTCTTTTTTGTGGCAGATGTCAAAACCAAACATCCTTTGCCGGGAATGGGCCCTGCATTTTCAGACAAAGAGTTTTGCCTGGCACTCACGCTCCGCGATACGGAACATGCCCGGTTCATCGGGCTGATCCCGAAAGAAATTTTAAGCCGGGGCATTCCTTCTGCATTGGATCCCCTGATTCCGTATATTGAGAAAATGGTGCCGGTAAAAATTGAAGAAGTCAACTGGTACTCTTCTTACAAAGTCCATCACCGTGTCAGTGAAAAGTTTCGCGTCGGCCGGGTTTTTTTGGCCGGGGATGCGGGGCATATTCACAGTCCGGCAGGGGGACAAGGCATGAACACCGGCATCGGGGATGCGATGAACCTGGGATGGAAGATTGCCGCGGTTTTGCAAAAGAAAGCGGCCGAACGGATTTTGGATTCGTATGAAGAGGAGCGGTTGAGCTTTGCCAAAACCTTGGTCGCCACCACGGACCGTCTCTTTAAGGGATTGGTTCAGGTGATCGAAGGAAAAGGCCTGGCTTCCGCCATTTACAAAGAAGTGATCATCCCGCATATCCTGCCCAAACTGGTAAAATTTCCGGGGGTCAGAGAAAAGCTTTTTAAAACCATGTCCCAAACACAAATCCATTATCGGGGCAGTTTGCTCAGCGCCGGAAAAATCGGAACCATCCATGGTGGCGACCGTTTGCCATGGGTGCAAACCGACGGCGGGGACAATTTTAAGCCATTGCAATCAGTGGATTGGCAACTTCATCTTTATGGCGAAACCACCCCGTCCCTGCGAAAGTTTGCAGAAAAGAACGCATTGGCTTTGCATGAAGTGAAATGGACGCCGGACGTGGGCCGGTCGGGCATTCAGAAAAACTCGGTTTTTCTTGTCAGGCCGGACGGCTATATCGCCGTGGCCGTCACCCCTCAGGAGGTTGGCAAAATGCAAGCTTTTCTGGATGAATATTGGATTGTCCCGTTTGGGAACAAACCGTTTTCGCGTTAAAGAATTGAAACCAAAAGAGAGACGACAGGATTTCCGTGTCAGCCTGTCGTCTCTCTTTTCTATAACGATGCTTTGGCTTTGTTGGGAAGCAAATGGTGTTGGATGAAATGTTGCACCCCGTCCTGGTGATGCGGCGGCACATGGACCGCGGCTTGTTGCAACACGAGCGGATGGGCGTTGGCCACAGCGGCCGGCAAACCGACGATTTCCAGCATGGACAAGTCATTCAAGTGATCTCCGATGGCGGCGGCTTGACCGGCTTGGAGGTGAATGCTTTCCAACAGTCGCAACACGGCATTTCCTTTTGAGATTCCGGAAGGCAGGATTTCAAAGTATTCATCCGAAGACAAAATGCAATCCAGCGGGAATGCATCCGCCCGTTGTTTGGACCAGTCAAGCATGGACTTCATCTCTTCTTTTTCGGCGATCGCCACCAATTTTAAATATGGAATGTCCGGCAATTTGTCAAAAGAAGAGATGATTTCCGGTTCAAATCCTTCGTCGATGCTGGCTTGGGTCACATACCCGATTTTGGTCCCGTAAACCCGGTCCAACCCGTAGACAAAAATGTCCACTTGGGGCGGAATGGTTTTCTTCCATTCTTCCAACAGTTGGAGAATCATTTGGCGCTCAAAGGTTTTGACCGGGATTTGTTTGTTGGAAACCGGATCGTACATGGCGGCGCCGTTGCACAAAATGACAGGGACCTGAATCTCCAATTCTTCAATAAACCGTTTGGCTTCCAAGTATGTTCTTCCGGTGGCGAGGGTGAAAACGCCCCCTGATTTCTGGAAGGAAGTGATGGCATTTTTATTGGCTTTGGAAATTTGTCTTTTATCGTCAAGCAGGGTGCCGTCAATATCTGAGACAAAAAAAGGATAAGGTAATCGTTCCAATGATTTTCAACTCCTTTGCTATTCCCAGAATAAAGCAGAAAGATCAACAGGAGGTTGAGTTTTTGTTAAAGCTTTTGAAATGGAATTCCTAAGAGTATAACATATTTCTTGACAGAGGAGAAACCGGAAGAAAAGGGAGAGAAGAGAATGGACCTTGAGACATTGGCGAAAAGATATGAGCAGTGCACCATGTGTCCTTTACACCAAAGGAGAACCCAAGTAGTGATGGGAGAAGGAAATCCCCGTTCGCTTTTGATGATTGTCGGTGAAGGACCGGGTGCCGATGAGGATCGCCAAGGCCGCCCTTTCGTCGGCAAAGCGGGACAACTGTTGAATAAAATTTTAGAAGCGGCAGAAATTCCCCGTCAAGAAATATTTATCACGAATATTGTCAAATGTCGTCCCCCGGGAAACCGGACGCCCCGGGATGAAGAAATGAATACATGTATTTCCATTTTACGGCAACAATTTGTATTGATTCGTCCAAAAATAATTGTTACGTTAGGTGCAGCACCCACCCGGGCTCTGATTGACCCGTCTGCCCGGATCACCCGCGTCAGGGGGAAATGGGTCCGGCGCAAAGGGGTGCTTTTCATGCCAACCTATCATCCGGCCTATCTGCTCCGGAACCCGAGTGCCAAAAGGGAGTCTTGGGAAGATTTCAAGCAGATCCGGGATGTATACAAAAAACTGTTAAATAACGTTTCAAGACAGGACGAGCATGAGGATGGTGAACCGCAATGAAACAGTTGTGCCAAATTTTAAAACGCATTGACGGAAAAGGGTACAAAGCCTACAAAGACTTGCAAGGAACGTATCAATTTCCGGATTTTCAATTATTTATCGATTATGTTCAGGGAGATCCTTTTGCCACTCCGTCCCGAGTGCGGGTGCGATTGGAGCGGAAAGAGGTTCCCGTCGATCTGTCCTGGATTCAAACACGGGAGAGAAAAGTGGCATTGGAAGACTGGTTGGCCCGGAAATGGTCGCGTGAGTTGGACAAGTATTCGTTTAAAGCTTCCGGAACGGGCAAAAGCGGATTGATGACCATGGATCGGCCGGGACAGGAAATTTTGGAGAGAACGGCCGTGGTGGTGGAACCGGAATATATGGAAGCCCGGATACATATCGGATTGCCGGCCCGGGGACGAACGGTTTTAGGCAGGCAGGCGGAACAAATGCTGCTTGATTTCCTGCCCCGGATTGTCCGTGAAATGAAGCTGTCAGAGACGGACAAAAAACAGATTGAAGACCGGATGAAACTGACAGACAACCAGCAGGCGATCCGCAAAGCGCTGAAAGAAAACGGGTGGGTTGCGTTTGTGGCGGATGGAGCGGTTTTGCCGCGTGAAAGCGGGATCAGCAACCGCCCCTTAAAAAGCGGACAAGTGGTTCCGTTCCGCTCACCGGAGTCATTGCAAGCGGTGATACCGGTGCCGCACGGCGAGCCGATTTCCGGCATGGCGATTCCCGAAGGCATCACCCTCATCGTGGGAGGGGGATATCACGGAAAAAGCACCTTGCTCAAGGCCATTGAGCGCGGGGTGTACAACCATGTTGCCGGAGACGGAAGGGAATATGTGATCACCGTGGAAGATGCCGTCAAGATTCGGGCCGAAGACGGACGCCGGGTGGAAAAGGTGAACATTTCCCCGTTTATCAGCCGGCTGCCTCTGGGCAAAGACACGGATCAATTCTCCACTGAAGATGCCAGCGGAAGCACTTCCCAAGCGGCCAACATCATGGAAAGCCTGGAAATGGGAAGCACCTGCCTGTTGGTGGATGAAGATACCAGTGCCACCAACTTTATGATCCGGGATGCACGGATGCAGTCCCTGGTGGCCAAAGGAAAAGAACCGATCACCCCGTTCATTGACAAAGTGCGCCAGCTTTATGAAGAAAACGGGGTGTCCACCATTTTGGTCCTGGGCGGATCCGGGGATTATTTCGATGTGGCGGATTATGTGATCATGATGGATCATTACCTGCCGTATGATGTGACCCGTCAGGCCAAAGAGATTGCCGGTGTCCATCAATCGGGAAGAGCACTGGAAGGCGGCGAGTCCTTCGGGGAGATTTCCCACCGCAATCCGGTTGCCAAAAGTTTCGATGCAAGAAAGGGTCGGAAAGAAAAGGCGGAAGCCAAAGGATTGAAAAGCATTCTTTTGGGTTCCGGCACGATTGATCTGACCTGCTTGGAACAGTTGGTCGATCCCAGCCAAACCCGCGCCATCGCCCAAATTTTGCGTTTGCTCGGAAAGCGCGCGGATGGCAGGAAATCATTGCGGCAATTGCTGGAGGAAATCGAATCGGAAATCAAGGAAAAAGGATTGGACTGGATTTCCCCGTTTCGCGGGCATCCCGGAGATTTGGCACTTCCCCGCAAATACGAAATTGCAGCGGCCGTCAACCGGATGCGGACGCTGGCGGTCAAAGGAGAGAATGGGCGTTGAAAGAAGTGATTGTCTATACCGATGGGGCCTGTTCCCACAATCCCGGCCCGGGGGGATGGGCGGCCGTATTGATGTATAAAGAACACCATAAGGAAATTTCCGGTGGCGAGGAAGTGACCACCAATAACCGGATGGAGCTGACCGCCGTCATTGAGGCGTTATCCCGGCTGAAAGAACCTTGCCGTGTCAAAGTGCATTCAGACAGTGCATACATTGTCAACTGCATACAACAAAAATGGTATGAGAAATGGGCAAAAAACGGTTGGATGACATCCGGGAAAAAACCGGTGGAAAATCAAGATCTGTGGAAAAAATTGCTTGCGCTGATGGAAAAGCATGACGTGGAGTTTGTCAAAGTCAAAGGGCACAGCAATGTGACGTGGAACAATCGCTGCGATGAACTGGCCCGTGCGGCTGTACCCAAGTGATGGAATAAACTGATGGATCAAATGGATAGATAACAGTGATATAATAACAGGTTAAAAAGGGGGTGAGAAAGGTGAATGCAGAGGAATTGAAGCAACGGTTGAAGGAAAAAGCAAAGGAAATCGGAATCGACAAAATCGGGTTTGCCAGCGCCGATCCGTTTACAGAGCTCAAGGAGAGACTGAAGGAGAGCCGGGAAAAAGGATATGCATCCGGTTTTGAAGAGCCGGACATCGAAAAACGGGTGGATCCCGGTCGCTCTCTTCCTCAAGCAAAAACAATCATTGCCATTGCCCTGAGTTATCCCTCCCGGCTAAAAAATGCCCCGCGTTCGGAAGAAGGGGCTTATCGGGGGTACTTTTGCCGGGCTTCCTGGGGGCAGGACTACCATGATGTGTTAAAAGAACGGCTCCGCCAATTGGAAGCGGCATTCAAAGAATGGGTGCCCGAAGCGCGGACCATGATCATGGTGGATACCGGCGCGTTGTCGGACCGGGCCGTGGCAGAAAGAGCAGGCATCGGCTGGAGCGGAAAAAACACCGCGATCATCACGGAAGAATTTGGTTCCTGGGTTTACTTGGGGGAAATGATCACCGATGTGTACCTCCCACCGGATGAACCGGTGACGGATGGATGCGGCGATTGCACGCTTTGCCTCGATGCCTGCCCGACCGGGGCGCTGGTGCAACCGGGGCAACTGAATGCCCAATCCTGCATTGCTTATCTCACCCAGACGAAAGGTTTTTTGCCGGATGAATACAGGGGGAAAATCGGAAACCGTCTTTACGGGTGCGATACCTGCCAAATCGTCTGCCCGAAAAACCGGAAGATCGATTTTGACCATCAACAGGAATTCCGCCCGGATCCGGAAAAAGTGAAGCCGCTTTTGAAGCCGCTGCTTTCCATCAGCAACCTGGAGTTTAAGGAAACGTACGGATCGATGGCCGGTTCATGGCGGGGGAAAAAACCGATCCAACGAAATGCGATTTTGGCTTTGGCCCACTTCAGGGATCGTTCCGCCGTTCCCGATCTTATCCGGTTGCTTCGGGAAGACCCGCGACCGGTGATCAGGGGAACGGCAGCATGGGCGTTGGGCAAAATCGGGGGAGAGGAAGCGAAAGAAGCATTACTTGGAGCCAAAGAAAAAGAAACCGATCCGGAAGTTTTGCGGGAAATTGACAAAGGCCTGGAATTCTTTGCCGGGCCCCGGTTGTTTCTTGAAAGAGGAGTTTTTGCAGATAAAGAGAATTCATTCTAAACACGAGAGAATAATGTATACGAAACAGACTTTTAAGGATCTCCGGTTTCAATCATCCGGAAGATGCGATGGTGGGTATTCCTTTTTGATGACGGCAGCATCCCTTTGCATATGAATTTATTTTCTTGCAACATTTTGCAAATCGATTCGTCTATAATCTGAAGATGTTTTTTGTCAAGTGACGAAATCCCGGATGGGAGGTTTATTTCATGGCCTCAGGGACGCAACATTTGGTTTGGAGTCATATGGAAAGTCCGGTCGGTTTGATCACCCTGTTGGCGAATCAGCGGGGACTCATTTACTTGGACTTTTGCAAACAAAACGATCCCGTTTTGGGAGCCGAGATCTGGTTGAATCATTGGTTTCGCCATTACACGCTGGAGAAGAACGAGCAGGCATTGCTCCCGTATATGGACGAAATCGATGAATATTTTCAGGGAACCCGGAAGACCTTTGAGATCCCGTTTGATTTGTACGGAACCCCGTTTCAAAAAAGGGTTTGGCGGCAGCTTTCCACCATTCCCTACGGCGAAGTCCGGACTTACAAAGAGATCGCGTCCGCCATCGGGTCGCCGAAAGCAGTCCGGGCGGTGGGCGGTGCCAACAATAAAAATCCGTTGTCCATCGTCATCCCTTGTCACCGGGTCATCGGTTCAAACGGTTCGCTGGTCGGATACGGAGGCGGCCTCCATATTAAAGAATACCTGCTGACGCTGGAAGGTTGGTTAAAACCATAAACAAAAAAAACACGGATCCTGCGGATGGAAACATCCGTTTTTCTTTTTGAATGGGGGAATTCATATGATTTTACAACACAGGAAAAAAAAGAAAAAGATCCGGGGCTGGAAAAGACAAATCCGGAAAATCGAGCATTGGAAACAAGCGGCGATGGCATTACACCTTCGGGAATTGGAAGAAAACGAGCGCGTTCCCCCGTTGCATGCATTAAAGAGAAGAAAGCTCCCTTTGTGGTATCAACAATTATTTTTGGAAGCATTGCTGGACGTCAGTGAATACTGGCAGCAAAAACTGCAGCAAGCCCGGAAAGATTGTGAATTGCAGCTGTGGCTTTTCCTTCCCTACATGACGGAGTCGCAAATTGTCGTCTCGACGGGTGAATCCCGTCCGCCGTGGGGGATGTTTGACCCCGATCCGGATCCGAAACCTTTTCCCGGCAATTGTTTTCCCCGGTTGAAGGCGCGATTGGAGCAACTGGATTGGAATCTCCATATCGAAAGCGATGTGTTTACAAAAAGTGATTTAAAAAAAAGCGCCCTCGCTTCCCAAGAGATCAAAAAAATTTTGGGCAAAGTTTATCAGCAGACCGAGCTTCACTTGTGCGAAGGAAAGAAAGAAACCATTTACAGTATCAAAGTGGGGGAGGTTTGGGTGGGCCGCTTTAAATAGGGAATGATCCCGTTGCCGGCTTCATAGGATGTTTGTAAAACCGATGAAGGAGCGTTGTGGATGACGAGCATGGTTTACAACCGGCAACGGGCTGTAGCTTATGCCAATCGCTACTGGAACGGCCATCATCCTGCATATCTGCTTTTTGACGATGATTGTACCAACTTTGTTTCCCAGTGCCTGTATGCAGGTGGAATGCCCATGGTTTTCGGGAGCAGGAACCAAGGATGGTGGTACCGGAGAGATCACGGGAACCACCAATGGAGTTTCAGCTGGGCGGTGGCCCACAGTTTGTATCAGTTTTTGAAAAAAGGGGGTTCCACGGGCAGATGCCGGATGGTCGGCTCGGCCGGGGAGCTTTTATTGGGGGATGTGATTTGTTATGATTGGGAAGGAGACGGGCGTTTCAATCACAATACGATTGTAACGGCGTTTGATGCAGACGGACAGCCGCTGGTCAATGCGCATACCCAAAACAGCCTGCATCGCCGTTGGGAGTATCGTGATTCCCCCGCCTGGACACCACAGACCCGTTATGTGTTTTTCCACATTGAATAGGATAAGTTGAAGCGGATTTTCTTTTTCGGGTAAAATAGACAGGAAGTTTGGACAGATGGAAGGGATGAAACTGTGCCGTTTCATATCGTGCTGGTTGAACCGGAAATTCCGCAAAATACAGGAAACATTGCCCGCACTTGTTCGGTGACCGGGGCGAAATTGCATTTGGTTCGTCCGTTGGGGTTTGAGATCGATGACAGCAAATTAAAACGGGCCGGTCTCGATTATTGGCATGAACTGGATATCGAATATCATGATTCCTTTGACGAATTGAAGGAAAAGTACCCGGACGGGCGCTTTTTTTGTGTGGAAACCTTTGCGAAAAAACATTATACCGAACCGGTTTACCGGGAAAATGATTTTTTTGTTTTCGGCAAAGAAACCAAAGGATTGGCACCTGAAATTTGGGAGGCGCACAAGGATACCATGATCCGGATTCCCATGCGGCCAGTCTCCCGTTCGTTAAATTTATCGAACTCCGTTGCCATCGTTTTGTATGAAGGATTGAGGCAAATCGGTTTTAAGAACCTGGTCTGACGGAGATTCACACAGAAAGAGGGACACCTTATGATCAAAGCATGTTTGTTTGATTTGGACGGCACGCTTCTGCCGCTTGACACGGAGTCTTTCGTGCGCATTTACTTGAAAGAACTGGCGGGAAAGGTGAAGCATCTGATCGCACCCGATCAGCTGATCCAAACCATTTGGGAAGCGACAGAAGCCATGATGAAAAGCGGGGACGGGACAAGGACCAACGAACAAATTTTTGAACGGGAGTTTCTCAAACGTTCCGGGCTGGACCGGGAAATCATCTGGCCTTTATTCAATCAATTTTATGAACAAGATTTCCCGAAACTTTCCAAATATACAAAGGTGAGTCCTTTGTCCCGGAAAGTGGTACAAGCCGCGGTGGATCAAGGGTATAAAGTCGTGGTGGCAACCAATCCGGTATTCCCGAAGGCCGCGATCATGGAGCGGTTGAAATGGGCCGGAATCGATGATCTTCCCTTTCAATGGGTGACCGTGTATGAAGAGGCCCACTATTGCAAACCCAATCCGGAATATTATCTGGAAGTTGCCGCGCGGATCGGAGTCCGGCCGGAAGAATGTGTCATGATCGGCAACGATATGCAGGAAGACATGGTGGCTTCCACCACGGGGATGAAAACATTCTATTTAAAATCCGAATACCAAATCAACCGGGGCAAACCGACGTATCCGGTTGATGATGCCGGGGATCTTCAAAGCTTGTTGGAATCGATCCAACAGCAAACGGGCGTATTTGAAAAAAGAGATTTTGAGCCATCCATCCGCTGAAGATTTTTGAAAAACCTCAGATTTTTCCTGAGGTTTTTCTATCTTTTTCCTTTAAATTCTGATAAAATAGAAGTAACAACTTTCTAAATAGCGCATATATATGATAGAAAATCATGCCTTAGTCTCTTTTCCTTTTTCAGATTGTTAGTCACCAGGGATTTGAAAAGTCAACGGTTTGGTTTGAAAGTTTAGAGAGGAGGCTTTCCATGGATCATTTCCTCAGACGCCTTGAGGAGTATCGCAACCGCGAGAAGAGCTTGGAATGGGAAGGAACCTTCATTGACTATCTGGACATCGTGAAGAAAAATCCCCGCGTGGCTCAAACCGCTCATTCCCGAGTTTACGATATGATTATAAAAGACGGTGTTTCAACCGATTCACAAGGAAATAAAAAATACCATTTCTTCACCAAAGAGCTGTTCGGGCTGGATCAGGCCATCACCCGCTTGGTCGAAGAGTATTTTCACTCCGCCGCCCGGCGCTTGGATGTCAGAAAACGGGTCCTACTGTTGATGGGACCGGTCAGTGGAGGAAAGTCCACCATTGTGACGCTGTTGAAAAAAGGGTTGGAGAAGTACTCCATGACCGACGAAGGGGCCGTTTACGCGATCAAAGGATGCCCGATGCATGAACAACCGCTCAACTTGATTCCCGAGGAGTTGAGGCCCGAATTTGAACAAGAGTTTGGCGTGAAGATCGAAGGGAAACTTTGCCCGTCTTGCCGGTTCCGGCTGAAGGAAGAATTCAACGGACGGATTGAAGACGTTCCCGTGAAACGGATCATCCTGTCCGAGGATGAACGGGTCGGAATTGGAACGTTCAGCCCGTCGGACCCCAAATCACAAGATATCGCCGATTTGACGGGAAGCATTGACTTTTCCACCATCACTGAATACGGTTCGGAGTCCGATCCGCGCGCTTACCGGTTTGACGGCGAGCTGAACAAAGCCAACCGCGGGTTGATGGAGTTCCAGGAAATGCTCAAGTGTGATGAGAAGTTTCTGTGGAACTTGTTATCACTGACCCAGGAAGGCAATTTCAAAGCCGGTCGTTTTGCATTGATCTCCGCGGATGAAGTGATTGTCGCCCACACCAATGAAGCCGAGTACAAAGCGTTTATTGCCAATAAGAAAAATGAAGCGTTGCAATCACGGATCATCGTGATGCCCATTCCGTATAATTTAAGCGTGACGGAAGAAGAAAGAATTTATAAAAAATTAATTGGACAAAGTGACCTGGCCCACATCCATATTGCTCCCCACTCGCTCAGAGCCGCAGCGATCTTTTCCATTCTGACCCGGTTGAAAGAATCGAAAAAAGTGGATCTTTTGACGAAAATGCGCCTGTATGACGGGGAAGTGGTCGAAGGATCCAAAGACATCGACGTGGATGAATTGCGCAATGAACACCTCGATGAAGGTATGTCCGGCATCGATCCCCGCTATGTCATCAACCGGATCTCCAGTGCACTCATCAAGACGGAAACCAATTTTATCAACGCTTTGGATATTCTTCGTTCCCTCAAAGACGGTTTGGACCAACATCCTTCCATTACTCCCGAGCAGCGCGAGAAATACCTCCATTTCATTTCCATCGCCCGGAAAGAATACGACGAAATCGCCAAAAAAGAAGTGCAAAAAGCGTTTGTCTACTCTTATGAAGAGTCGGCGGAAACCCTGATGGAAAATTATCTGGATAATGTGGAAGCTTATTGCAACTGGAACAAAATCCGCGATCCAATCACCGGGGAAGAACTGGAGCCGGATGAAAAGTTGATGCGCTCCATTGAAGAGCAAATCGGCATCTCGGAAAATGCCAAAAAAGCGTTCCGCGAAGAGATTTTGATTCGCATTTCGGCTTATGCGCGCAAAGGGAAAAAGTTTGATTATAAACAGCATCCCCGCCTGCGTGAAGCGATCCAGAAAAAATTGTTTGCCGATCTCAAGGACGTGGTGAAAATCACGACATCCACCAAAAACCCGGATGAAAACCAATTGAAAAAAATCAATGAAGTGATTAACCGGCTGGTGACCGAATACGGATATACGCCTGCCAGTGCCAATGAGCTTTTAAGATACGTGGGCAGTTTGTTAAACCGCTGACGGTCAAAAAATTGCGGCAAGGATTCTTCTGTCGGAAAGAGAGTCCTTGCCGCAACAGTCTAAAGGGCTTTATTTTCAGGGAGGTGAAACCCATGGCGCACCCCCCGTTTATTGTCTCTGAGGAAGACTGGTCCCTTCACCGCAAAGGATATCAGGACCAAATGCGGCACCAGGAAAAAGTGAAAGAAGCGATCCGAAAAAACCTGCCGGATTTAATCAGTGAAGAAAGCATCATTATGTCGGACGGGAAACAGATCGTGAAAATCCCGGTTCGCTCCATTGAAGAATACCGTTTCCGCTTTAACTACAACAAAGGGAAGCACGTGGGACAAGGAAATGGGGACAGCAAGGTGGGAGATGTGTTGGGGAAAGAACCCGGTTCCGGCAATCAGGGGCCGGGAAAAGGACAGGGAGCCGGCGATCAAGCAGGGCACGATTATTATGAAGCCGAAGTCTCCGTGGAAGAATTGGAAGGAATGTTGTTTTCCGAGTTGGAACTGCCGCACCTGGAGAGCAAAGAAAGCCAGGATATGTCGGTGGATGACATCCGCTTCAATGATGTGCGCAAAAAAGGATTGATGGGAAACATCGATAAAAAACGCACGTTGCTGGCGGCCATTAAACGAAACGCACTGAAAGGAAGCAAAAAAACCCAAATTTCCGTCGATGATCTCCGCTTTAAAACATGGGAAGACATCGTCGTGCCGCATTCCAATGCGGTCGTGATTGCCATGATGGACACCAGCGGATCGATGGGGGTTTTTGAAAAATATATTGCCCGCAGTTTCTTTTTCTGGATGACCCGTTTCCTTCGCACCAAGTACGAAAATGTCGAGATTGTGTTCATCGCTCATCACACGGAAGCCAAGGAAGTGAGCGAAGAACAATTTTTCACCAAAGGAGAAAGCGGCGGAACCATTTGTTCCTCGGCCTACCGGAAAGCTCTGGAAATCATTGATTCCCGCTATCCGCATGACCGGTATAACATTTACCCGTTCCATTTTTCCGATGGAGACAATTTAAGTTCGGACAATGAACGCTGCGTCCAATTGGTGCGCGAAATTCTCAAACGTTCCAATATGTTTGGCTACGGGGAAGTCAACCAATATAACCGGCATTCCACCTTGATGAGTGCCTATCGCCATTTGAAAGTGCCGCGCTTTGCCCACTTTGTCATCCGGGAAAAAGGGCAAGTCTATGATGCGCTGAAGCACTTTTTCGGAAAGAAAGAAGCTTGAATCCAAAAACGCCTTCTCTTTGAGGAGGCGTTTTTTCTTTTGGAAAAATGATTGGGGTACTAAATAGAAAGATGGAAAGATAATTAGTAAAATAATGATTATTTCGGGATTTGATCTGAAAGGAGTTGTCCGGGATGGCAACCAGGCGATTTACTGCACCGGTCACCATTCATCTCTTTTTTATCAGGGATCATCAGATTTTGTTGCTTCGTCGTTTCAATACGGGTTATGAAGACGGGAATTACTCTGTTGTCGCCGGTCATTTGGATGGCGGAGAAACCGTTAAACAAGCTGCCGTTCGCGAAGCAAAGGAAGAAGCCGGAGTACATTTGACAGAAGAGAACATTGAAATCGTCAGTGTCATGCATCGTAAAGCCGGGGATGAGCGGATCGATTTCTTTGCAACCGTGAAAGAATGGGAAGGAGAAATAAAGAATCAAGAACCTCATAAATGCGATGATTTAAGGTTCTTCCCGTTGGATCAATTGCCGGTAAACACGATTCCGTATATTTTAAGGGCCATTGAAAACTACAAAAAAGGCAAATGGTTTGACAGCTTCGGTTGGACTGAAAGAAAAAGATCAATATAAGATTCAGAAGACGGATTTTGTGATCCAGCTGAAGAGATATGCTTTTTTGCGAAATGATTTTAGATTTCAAGAAGGGGATTCTTTAGCGTTTGCTGAATTAAATTACTCTGTTAAAGAAACAGAAATCTGAAAGTGATCCGGAAAGGAAAGCAGTATAAAATGGTTCAAGCCGTAATTCATGGCATCATTTTGTCTTTCGGGCTGATCTTGCCGCTCGGGGTTCAAAATGTTTTTGTATTTAATCAGGGGGCCACGCAACCTAAGTTTTTCCGGGCTTTGCCGGTGGTGATTACTGCATCGGTTTGTGACACACTCCTGATCTCTTTGGCTGTTTTGGGAGTATCGGTTGTGGTTTTTGGCGTATATTGGGTCAAGGTGATGCTGATCCTCGCGGGCACCCTCTTTTTAACCTATATGGGATGGGTGACTTTCAAAAGTCGACCGGATCCGGATCAGCCGCAAAAATCATCGCTTTCCCCCAAAAAGCAAATCGCTTTTGCCGTTTCCGTTTCATTGCTCAATCCGCATGCCATCATGGATACAATCGGGGTGATCGGCACCAGTTCCCTTTCCTATACCGGTGCCGAAAAGTTTGCTTTTACGCTTGCCTGTGTCGCCGTATCCTGGATCTGGTTCTTTTCCCTGGCATGGGTGGGAAAGCAAGTGGGAAGGTTTCATCAATCCGCCGGCGTGATCAACATGTTGAACAAAGTGTCGGCTTTCATTATGTGGGGCACCGCTTTGTACCTGCTGTTTACCATCTGAAGCCCGGATCCTTTTCATCAACCTGGTGGCAAACCAACCGTCACCGGGTTGATTTTTTAATTGGGGAAATTTACTCCACGATGGCACCAAACGAGCGGGCCAGTTGAATGGCTTGGGCAAGGTCGATGCGGGTTCCTTTTAGGTTGGAGCTTTTCAGATCCAATCCTTCCAAAATGGCGCCTCTCAAATCGGATCCTTTGAAAGAAGCCCCTTGGATGTTCGCATAAGATAAATCCGCCTCTTTAAAATTGCATTGTTCAAACTCCGTACCGTATAAGTCGGCCTCTTTGAACCGGATTCCGGAAAGGTCGCATCGCTTGAAATGCTGGTTTCTAAGCAAGGTGTAAGACCAGTCTCCGCCTTGGATGGAAGCACCGGTGAAATCAGCCTCGCCGAAGGAAGATCCGGTCATTTTGCAGTTTTCAAAAACCGAAGCAAACAACCGGGCGTGTTCAAATTGGCAATTGAAAAAGGCTGATCCGCGATGTGTGGAGCCGTTCAGGATCGCATGGGCAAAATGGCATTCTTCAAAGACGCAACGGGTTGTGCTGATTTCCTTCAAAAACGTTTGTCTGAAACGGCAGCGGAGAAAATGGCATTCTTCCATGGATACGGCGGGAAAGCGTTGATGGCTGAAATCTTCATCGACGAACTCTTTTTTTGTCCACTTCGTCATATCCATTCTCCCTTGTTCAGGCTGTTACAAAGAATATGCAACAGTCCGGCGGATAAAGACAGGAGTGTTCACACTTTCTCGAAACATCCAGCCGCCGTGCTTTTATAATAAAAAGGAAGGGGGAAAGTCCAAATGGCCATTGAATTTGAAGCCAAAGTCCTGGAAATCGATCCGGCCGAAATGATGGAACGAATCTTCAAAGCAGGCGGGGAAAAGGCCGGCGAATTTTTGATGCGGCGTTATGTTTATGAGATCACTCCGGGAGACCACAGTAAATGGATGCGCCTGCGCGATACGGGCGAAGAAGTCACACTGGCGGTGAAAGAAGTGCACCATGACGGGATCGGCGGAACGGAAGAGATTGAGATCACCGTGAGCAGCTTCGAGGAGGCCGGCCGGTTGCTCGGAAAATTGGGGTATCGTCCCAAGGGGTATCAGGAAAACCGGAGAACCCGTTTTTTGCTCGGTGGTGCGAGACTGGAGATTGACGAGTGGCCGGGTATTCCTCCGTATCTGGAGATTGAGGGAAAGTCCAAAGAACATGTGATCCAAGTGGCTTTACAGCTCGGGGTGAAGGAAGAACAATTAACCGGCGAAAGCACGGTCAAAACATTGGCCCGGTACGGGATCGGGCCGCAAGCTCTTCAATCATTGCGGTTTGAATGAGGGGGAAATTTTTGGTGAAGATGAAACTTCTCAGATCGTCCGGGAAAACTCCCGAACCGTTTCATGCGGATAGACTGGCAGACTTTCTTTCTCCTGAAGAAAACCGGTATCATCATATCTTGGGCGTTGTCCGTTTAATGAAAGAGATTTTGCCAAAGCTAAATTTCAATGAGGAAGTGAAAAAAGAACTGATTCAAGCCGCTTATCTCCATGATATCGGTTATAGTCCCAAGTTAAACAAAACCAACTTTCATCCCTTTGACGGAGCTTGTTTTGCTTTTAAGGCCGGTTTTAACAAGCCGGTGATTGCCGCGGTTCTTTTTCATTCGGAAGCTTATGAAACGGTAAAGGAAAAAAGAAGCGATTTGCTTCCGGCATATTCTTTGAATCATGATCTGTTGGACGAGCAAGACCGGCTGTTTACAGACTTGGTCACATATTGTGATGTTCAAACTTCGCCGCAAGGGGAAAAAGTCAGTTTGGACGAAAGGGTCCGGGATGTGGTAAAGCGATATGGAGAGCATCATCCGGTCAGCCGGATGATGATTCAGTGCAAACCGAAATATCAAGACATCATCAACCGCGTTAACCGGTGGATCTGTTCATAAAGCCGAGACTGGTTTCCGGATCAAAATCGTCTTAACATGAATGGGAGAAGGAGGGTAAGGGCATGAGAGAATGGGTGAAAAAGGTTCAAAATGCCAAACATCTCGTGGTTTTGACCGGAGCAGGGATGTCCACGGAAAGCGGTCTTCCGGATTTCCGCTCGCAAGGCGGGCTTTGGAGCGGCAGGGATCCCAATGAAATTGCCACCCCGGGTGCCATCGGGACGAAAGATTTTTTTGAGTTTTACCAGATGCGGGTGGAAGAGTTGTTGAAACATCACCCCAATATCGGCCATTATGTGTTGGCTGAACTGGAAAAAGAAGGCATGGTGAAAGCGATCCTGACGCAAAACATTGACGGTTTCCATCAGCGGGCGGGAAGCCAAAAAGTGATCGAGATTCACGGGCACATGCGCCATCTGGTTTGTTCCGGCTGCGGAAAAGCGTATCCGGCCACTTCGTATCGTGAAGGCACTTATTATTGTACCGATGAGCAGTGCCGGGCTCCTCTCCGGCCGCCGATTGTGCTGTTTGGGGAACCGCTGGACACGGCTTCCTGGAATGAGGCCGTCCGGGAAGTGGAGCAAGCGGATCTGATTCTCGTGATGGGCACGTCCTTGCAAGTGTATCCTTTTGCCGGGTTGGTGGAAATCGCCCATGAAACCGGTTCAGACATTATCCTCATCAACAAAAGTTCCACGCCGCTTGATTCCCTGGCGGATCAACTCATCCGCGACAGCATCGGGCTGGTGCTGAGCGAAGGCGGGAGAGTTCTGTTGGGAGAAGAGCGGTTGCGGCAATTGGAGGAAAAGGTGCAAGGTTAAAGGCTGGGATGTGGATCATTTAAAACGATGGACAGGTAGAAAATATGTTATAGTAATAAAGACAAACATTGCTGATATCCCAAGAAGAACACCTCCCGGGTTGAGGCCGGGAGGTGTTCGTGTTTTAAGGGGAATCGGCGGGGAGAGCATTGGATTCAATTATAATTTTTGGTGTTAACAGAAGAAATGTTTTATATATAAAATTTATATTATTGAATATATTTAATGGATTTAATAGAATGAATATATCTTTAATCAATATCTTTGTGTGGTTTGTCGTTATATATCGGAGAACTCAATGTTTACACATAAACTAGAAAGAGATGATAAAACGTTGTCTCTTTTGTGAAGGAAGAGTCGATGTGTCATGAAACAAAATAATCTGGTTGTCACCTTGGCTTCGGGAACCATTGCATTGCTGATTGCCATGGGAATTGGACGGTTTTCATATACCCCGCTTCTGCCGTACATGCAACAGAGTCAGGGCTTCTCAGAATCGATGGCAGGTTATTTGGCTTCCGGAAACTACTTGGGATATTTGTTGGGCGCCTTATTCGCCGGAGCCGTTCGTTGGGGAAACAAACGGACTTTTTATTTTCGAATCAGTCTTTTGGTCAATATTTTGACCACGGGGTTGATGGGCTGTACGACCCATGAAGCACTTTGGATGTTGTGGCGTTTTTTATCAGGCATATCCAGTGCCATGGTATTCGTCTTGATTTCAGGCATAGTTTTGGATCGGCTGGCCAATCAACAGCGAATGAGCTGGGCTGGTTTTTTCTATGGTGGGGTTGGATGGGGGATCTTCTTCAGCGGTTTGCTCGTGCCTTATTTTGTCCAATGGTTGCAATGGGATGGAGCGTGGCTCGGTTTGATGGTATTCAGTATTCTGTTGGGTTTGGTTTCGTGGTTTGGTGTGACAGAAGGAAATGAATCAGCCGGGTCATCGGAGTCCCATCCAACTGCTGTGGAAGTTCAGAACAATAAAAAACAACTCATTTGGCTGATGGCTGCTTATGGGTGTGAAGGTTTGGGTTATATCGTGACGGGAACCTTTCTGGTGGCAATGGCGGCGCAAATTCCTTCCTTGTCTCAAAATCCCGCCGTCAGCTGGATGATTGCAGGGCTTGCCGCAATCCCTTCCTGTATTTTTTGGGCATGGATTGCGAATTGCTGGGGATACCAAATTTCCCTGATGGTTACATATTTATTGCAAGCAGTCGGTGTCCTTCTTCCTGCCATTTACCCTGATGCCATCGGGATTTATTTGGGAGCTTTTCTGTTTGGCGGGACTTTTATGGGGATCACCACGCTTGCCACTTCCATGGGGCGGGAGATTTATCCTCAACAAAGCAGTCGCGTGATCGGTTATATGACTGCGATTTATGGATTGGGTCAAATTCTCGGCCCGATCGGTGCCGGGATCCTTGCGGAGAAAACAAACAGTTATACTTCTTCCTTGGTATTCGCCACCGCAATTCTGTTGTTGGGGGCAATTTTTCTAATGAATAATGTTATCGCACAACGAAAAAATACTCTGTTATGAAGGGGATATCCTTTCACTTGGCGATGGACAAACATTGCGGATATTCCAAGAAGAACACCTCCCGGGGATGAGCCGGGAGGTATTCGTGTTTTAAGGGGAGTCGGCGGGGAGGGTCACGGGCAGGGGTTCTTTCTTCTCCCGGCTTTTGACATGGGAATGGAGGAAATCCAAGGCAAAGGCATGGGTATGGCGTTCTCCAAGTTGGCCCAGATGCGCGCCAATCAGAAGATGGATCCGGTCGGTTAAGTCGGAAAATGAATGCTGTGTCGCGATTTGGAGTGCCTCCTTTAATGTTTGAAAAGCTTTGTGGTTTTCGTTTTGCAGAAAAAAGCTGTTTGCCATGAGCATCAAGGCTTCGCACTCATGGTAAGCCAGGCCCGCTTTTCTGCTGGATGCAAGCGCTTTGAGGGAATAGTTGCGGGCCGGTTCCGCTTGTTTCTTTTTTTCATGCCATGTGGCCAACTGTATGTAAAGATAAGCGGACAATCCCGCCTTGCGTACCTTTTTTTCCAACTGTTGCGCCGTTTCCAGACAGATTTCCGCTTGATGAAGCTGTCCGGATTCGATGTAAATCCGGCCCAGCATTCCCCAAAACTTCATCAGGCGATCCGCCATCTTGTCCACACGGGCCAGCTCGATCCCTTTCAATGCCGACTGGATGGCCATGGAATGCATCCGGGCTTTGGCCAAGATGGAAGAACGGACGTCATAATGATACAGGAGTGCTTCTTTGCTGAGATAGCCGGCTTGCTCTTTTTTCAATTCATTCAAGGTGTTTTGCGCTTCTTCCAGGCGGTTCAGTTTTTCGAGATAAATGGCCTGATTGACCAGGATAATTTCTTTTAAATACCTTCTTTCCCCCTCTTCCTGAAAACATTCCCGTGCCTGTTTGGCATACCGGAGTGCTGTACCGTATTGGTCCGTCATGTACTCCAGCAGGCTTAACCCGTTGTAGCTGGCGGAATGCAAGTTGCTTTCAGCCATTTCCGGATATTGTTGTTCCAGTCGCAAAATCGCCTCCGTGAAATGTTTCTGCGCTTTTTTCCCTTTCTTTTTCCCGGCGTAAGCTTTGCCTTTCAAATAATGCGCCCACACAGAGAGCGGATGGTCATCGTGAATGTTCAGTTCCCTTAATCGTGCCAGGCCCGGGTCCGGGCTGATCAGATCGATGATCGTTTCGACGGCCGTCAACTGCAACCGGATGGTCTCATTGATCTTTTCTTCTTTTGTCTTTTGCATGGAAAAACACGTTACATCTTCTTTCACTCCCAGCTTTTTCAGGACGTATTCCAATTTTTCCACGCTGACTTGTCCTCTGCCGTTTTCAATCGAGCTTAAAACGGGTTGGGTCAACTTTTCATCCGTCAGGTCCGTCTGGCGGAGCTTTCGTTTCTTCCGCTGCTGGCGGATAAACCTCCCGAGTGCCACGCGATCGATTTGTTCTTTCATTCCATTCACCTCAAAAAATTTTCCGTCCGGTTTTGTCGATATATTTGGGGGAATTCCGTTTATTTGGTTTGGTGCACCAAATATCCGGAGGGTTTGTTTAAATATTTCATGTATATTTAGAAATATCAGGAATAATTGAATGAATATAACAATTTTTGTTAAATTTGCAAATATTTTTTGTAAATTATATACTATTTTCGGACAAATCATCAACCATTTCATGGAAAATCCAAGGAAGGGGACAGTGAACCGTGTTGAAGTTAAACATTGAAGGAACCGAAAGCGAAGTGGAGAAATTTTTGGAGGACATGCAAAAAATGTACTTGTATGTCGCGGTCAAACGCGACGGCAATGAGGAAAGAACCGAAGTTTGTTGTGAGGCCAAAAAAGTGAAACACACCCGGGTCCGGATTCAGACCGAAGACGGGAAAATGATTGAAATTCCCTGTTGGGATTTGGAGGTTTTCAAAGAAGAGAAAAAATCAGTGTGGAAATTTAAATCCTACGATATTTTCGCGTAAATCCGACCGGATGGAGAAAAACGGGGGACCGCGATGCTTAAAAGGGCTGGAAATGCATAGGATATAGTATTCTATGTCCTTGGAGGTAAATCATGAATCCTTTTATTCCCTCGTTATCCAATGAAGAAATGATCTCCATCATCCAAAAAGGACTCGGCCGGACATCCCAACCGAAACGGATCATTGTGGTTGGAGCGGGAATGGCCGGACTGGTGGCTGCTTCTTTGCTGAAAGAAGCCGGGCATGAAGTGATCCTTTTGGAATCTTCGGATCGTGTGGGAGGAAGAGTGTATACAATCCGGTCACCGTTTGAGAACGGGGAGTATATGGAGGCCGGAGCCATGCGCATTCCCAACAGTCATCATTTGACATTGGAGTATATCCGGAAATTCGGGCTGATGCTCCGGCCGTTTGTGAATTCCACTCCCAACGATCTGATTTTTGTCAATAATGTGTTGGTACGGCTGAAAGAGTACGAACGAAATCCGGATGTCCTGAGGTTTCCGGTTAATGACTTTGAAAAAGGGAAAACCATCAGCGATTTGCTCAATCTGGCCGTTTCCCCGATCACTCAGTTCATCGAAGAAGACCCGGATCAGCGTTGGATCACGGTGATCAAAGAATTTGACAAATATTCCGTCGATTCGTTTTTCCGTTACAATCCGGTGGGCTGGACCCTGTCGCCGGCCGCGATTGAACAAATCCTGGTGCTCGCAGATTTGGAAGGGCTTCCCGAATTGTCTTTTCTTGAGGCATTGCGTGAATTGATTCTTCTTGAAAGCCCGGATGTTTCTTTTTATGAGGTGGCCGGAGGGTTGGATCAGTTGCCGAAAGCTTTTTTGCCGCAACTCCGGCCCAACATTTTGTTCCGGCACAAGATGACCCGGATTGTGCAAAACGAACGGGAAGTCACCATTTATGCCCTGGATCAAAATTCCAAGACGGTTCATGTGACCGGAGATGCAGCCATCATCACGATTCCTTTTTCCGCTTTTCAATATGTGGACGTCGAGCCGTTCGATTCTTTTTCGCATGCCAAATGGAAGGCGATCCGGCAATTGCATTACGTGGCTTCCACCAAAATCGGAATCCAGTTTAACAAACGGTTTTGGGAAGACGCGGGTCTGTTTGGCGGGAAAATGATCACCGACCAGCCGATCCGCTTCACCTATTTCCCCAGCCATGGGTTTGGCAGCGACACCGGCGTGGTGCTGGCCAGTTACACATGGGAGGATCATGCATTGATTTGGGACGGATTGTCCCTGGATCAACAAATCAAAGAATGCATGGATGAGCTGATGAAAGTTTTCGGCCCCTCGATCGAAAACCATGTCGTGACGGGCGCTTCCTTCAGTTGGCAAAAATATCCGCATACCAACGGTGGATTCTCGATGTTTAAACCGGAACAGGAAAGCGAATTGTTCCCGGCCGTTATCGCGTCGGAAGGAAGGGTGTACTTTGCAGGGGAACATGCTTCCTACACGAGAACATGGATCCAGGGGGCGATTGAATCCGGAATCCGGGCGGCCCACGATGTTCACCGGCGGAATGAACCATAAGCCTGTATGGGATGGATCAGGCTTATTTTTTTTGCCCGTTTTTTTTAAAGGGGGGATGCAAACTGGTACTCTGCCGAAAACAGTGGTAGAGTGAGATTGGTAAACTTTTTTGCGTGGATTGAAAGGATGTAAAGAGTCAAGATGAAAAAATCAGTGGTACTTGCAGAAAAACCTTCCGTTGGCCGGGATCTTGCCCGTGTCCTCGGTTGCCGCAAAAAAGGAAATGGCTTTATGGAAGGAGACAAATATATCGTGACATGGGCATTCGGCCATCTTGTCACATTGGCGGAACCGGAAGCCTATGACAAAAAGTACAAAGTCTGGCGGATGGAAGATCTGCCGATTTTGCCCCAACCCTTGAAACAAGTGGTGATCCGGAAAACGAGCAAACAATTTCATCAGATCAAAAAGCTGATGTCCCGACCGGATGTGAAAAACATTGTCATTGCCACCGACGCCGGCCGGGAAGGGGAACTGGTGGCCCGATGGATTATTGAAAAAGCCCGGGTCAAAAAGCCGGTCAAGCGTTTGTGGATTTCCTCCGTCACCGACAAGGCGATCAAAGAAGGTTTTAAAAAACTGAAGGACGGAAAACTGTACGAAAACTTATACCGTTCCGCGGTGGCCCGGGCGGAAGCGGATTGGGTGGTTGGCATTAATGCGACCAGGGCGTTGACCAGCAAGTATAATGCCTCGCTTTCATGCGGACGGGTCCAGACTCCCACATTGGCTATGATTGCCCGCCGCGAAGAGGAGATCAAAAATTTCCGGCCGAAGCCGTTTTACGGGGTGGAAGCGGTCACGGACAAAGGGTTGAAATTCACTTGGAAAAAAGGCCGGAGCTTTCGCAAAGAGGTTTGCGAAAACATCGTGGCTGCAGGCAAAGGAAAGAAGCTTTCCATCACCCATGCCAGCCGGAAAAAGAAAAAGAAATGGGCGCCTGCCCTTTACGACTTGACCGAATTGCAACGGGAAGCCAACCAGCGGTACGGATTTTCCGCCAAAGAAACCTTGTCGACGCTTCAGCAATTGTATGAAACACACAAAGTGGTCACCTATCCGCGCACGGATTCCCGTTATTTGTCTTCCGACATCGTGGATACGTTAAAAGAGCGGATCGAAGCCTGCCGGGTGGGTCCGTATGCGGAGTTTGCCCGGCAAGCAAAACAAGGGGTGAAAGCCGGCGCCCATTTTGTGGATGACCGGAAAGTTTCCGATCACCATGCCATCATTCCGACCGAAGAGCCGGCCCGGTTGGAAGACCTCAGCCCCCGGGAGCGAAAGATTTTTGATCTGGTGGTGCGAAGGTTTTTTGCCGTGTTGTTCCCGCCCTTTGAATATGAGGAGATCAAGTTGGAGGGAACCATCGGAGGGGAACCATTCATCGCCGGCGGGAAAACCGTGTTGTCCCCCGGCTGGAAACAAGTGGCCGGCAGCGAACCGGAAGCCGACATCAACCCGGCATTATCCCGGGTTCAGCCCGGCGAGGAGCTGAACGTCCGGTCTTTGAAGTTGACGCAAGGAGAAACGGAGCCGCCGGAACGCTTTACCGAAGGCACCTTGATCGCCGCCATGGAAAATCCGGTGAAATACATGGAAACCGACCGGAAAGATTTGATCAAAACGATCGGGGAAACGGGCGGGCTCGGAACCGTGGCCACCCGGGCGGATATCATCGAGAAATTGTTTGACAGCTATTATATTGAAAAGAAAGGAAAATACATTTACCTCACCTCCACCGGCAGACAACTGCTCGATTTGGTCCCGGAGGAGTTGAAATCGCCGGAACTCACCGCGAAATGGGAACAAAAACTGCAATCGATCGCCAACGGGAAATTGAAAAAAGAAAGCTTCTTGCGTGAGATGAGGGATTATGCCAAACGGGTGGTCAATGAAATCAAAGCCAGCGAACGCACCTTCCGCCATGACAACCTGACAGCCACCCGCTGTCCGGACTGCGGCAAGCGGCTGCTTGAAGTCAAGAACAAAAAAGGAAGAATGCTGGTTTGCCAGGACCGGTCCTGCGGTTACCGGAAAAACCTGGCTCGCATCACCAATGTCCACTGCCCCGAATGCAGAAAGCGGATGGAACTGCGCGGGGAAGGAGAGGGGCGCATCTTTGTCTGTTCTTGTGGTTTCCGGGAAAAATATGCCTCTTTCAAAGAACGGATGGAAAAAGAGCAAAAAAGCAAAGTCTCGCGCAAAGAAATTAATCGCTATCTCAAACAACAGGAGGAACTGTCCAATCCGGCTCTCAAAGAAGCCTTGTCCAAACTCTTTTCCTCCAATGAATGAGAATTCTCCCCGTCTTTTCAACCCTGCTGAAAAGGCGGGGGTTTTTTATATTCTTCGGATCATCACAAAAGGAAACCGAAAGAACAAGGTTAAATGGATAAACCTTGATTTGGATCAAAAACGGTGATCCAACATTAAAAAAGATGGGCAGAATGGGATCTGTCCATCTTTTTTGCAGATTGCAGGAGGAAAAGTATCGTTCACCAACGTATTTCTTCGTTTTTTAAAGTCAAATTTATAATTTTTTTATAATTATTAATATTAGCAAAAGGAGAAGGAAGAAAAACCATCGATTTCAAAGTTTTTAATGACACGGACTCACAGGTAAAGAGGTGAAAGGTTGCCAAAATGAAAACGATACATCATGGGAAGTTTCTCTTATGCTTCATTTTGGTTGCATGTGCCCTGGTCACACCAACCGCCTATGCAACCGGCGGCGGGGGTTTCGATGTTCCAGAGATCCATGAGGATTTCAACCAAGGAAAACCGGCTCCGGCTCCCACACCGACGGAGGAGCTGAACGTTGCCCCGTCCAAGCAGGAAAAAGGATTCTTCAGCAAAATGGGAGACGTTGTTTCCGGCTCTTGGAACAAATTAAAAGACGGGGTCTCCAACACCTGGAACAACCTGAAAAACGGAGCGAAAAAAGCTTGGAACACCGCCGCAACCGCCACCAAGAATGCGGCTCAAAAAGCCTGGGATTGGATGACCTCCACAGCAGGCAAAATCACCGGGGGAATTGTGCTTGGAATCGCAGCACTCACCGGATTGTTGAGCAAATTCGGGCAACCCCTCGCCAGAGGGATCCAATCAGCCTATACAAATTTGAAAAATCTTTTTGCGAGAAAGGGATTGGAAAGACAAAACCTGACAGCCAGTCTGGGGAATGCCGGAATGGCAGCGGGAAACAGCCAATATCCTTATGGAAAGCTGAGTGATATTGACGTTTCGGATAAACAGTTGGCTGAGTTATCTGAGTTGGCTTATGATGACGAAATAAACTATGATGATTTACGAAATATTTTAGGTGAAAATTGGAAGGTTAGTGAAAAAATAGATAAAGATAATGGATTACAAGGCTATATTTTTACAAATAAATTCACACAAATGGTTATTGCATTTCGAGGAACCGAACCAACGAAAGACTTTATAAATGATGTTTTGATTGCTGATTATAAATATATAGCTCATGGAGATGACCGAAATAATCACCAAGCTGTAGAGGCAAGAAAGATAGTAGCGGATATTATTAATAGTGAAGAATATAAAGGTTATAAAATGGTATTAACCGGACATTCTTTAGGAGGGTATCTGGCTGTAGATTGTGCTGCGAGATATGATATTCCGGCTGTTTCCTTTAATGCTCCGGGAATGAATTTGGAAAAAAATCTTAATATCAGTACAGTGAAGGAGTTTCTTCGTGCATTCGCCTTTTTCCCTAAATATTTAGTGCAATCTATTTATGACAGAGAAATAAAATTTGGTGTTTATAATAGCTATAAACGAAATATCACAGATCCGAAGATACGGGAAATTGCGGAAAAAGAGAGGTCCGGTGCTTATGATGAAATGATTCGTAACTACAGATATAATGATGATCTGATTGGCTCATTTGGTTATCGTCTTGGGAAAACATACAATATTCAACCCGATGGAAGCATTGAAGAAGCCGATGATAAAGACGGATTAGATCAACGATTAACGGCGAAGTTTGGTCATAAAATAGGTAATTTTACTGATAGTAGCAAATCACCGATTCCAAATCTCTATGATCAGGATGGAAATCTTGTATCGAGGAAAAGGAGTGCGAATTAAGTGAGGTACATAAGAAGTTGGCTGGTTATTTTAATGACATTCACTTTACTGTTAGTAGGCTGTACAGAAGGAGTGGGACAGATGGAACAACAAGAGCAAAAAGAAATCAGAGAAAAAGCTATTGAATATATAAGGGGCAAATACAATAAAGAATTTGAGGTAACAAAAGTAAGTATAGGTCAAGTAACTGGACTTGTTCGTGTACGAGGAGTAGTAAAAGATGGTAAAGATACTGAAGCAACGGTTTTTTGGGAAAAACCGGATGAAATGGATGATACTTATGTTACCAGATTATGGACAGAAGAACTAAAGCCAAAAATTACATCGGTGATTCATAAACATATGGATGTAAGAAAGGTTGAAGAGGTGGTTTATAGTGATGGAACAAAGAAAAGTGACTATACCGGAGAAGTTCCTTCTGTATTTCAAGTGTTGGAAAACGGAGGAGATCCGGATTTTACATTGGAAGCCACAATGCGAATTTATGAGAATGAAGGAAAATATGAGAAAGAATTGCGGAATTTTTTAAAGGAAATCCAATTGATGAATTTTAATAAATTCCTGATGGAAGTATTTGTCGTAGATGATGAATTGAAATCGGCCCCTGAAGACGTTAAGGAAAGTAGCTATACTCTGTATCGCTACAATATTGTGATCGATGACATTCAAAAAGTGGATATTGACAGTCTTGACTTGGATCAATATAAGACAGTAATCAAAGAATAGAGAAACAGGGATGGGCAGGAAAAATCGCCCATCCCTAAATTTATAGCTAAGTCAACGGGACAGCGGAACTTATATAATGACCTTAGGGATTGATGATAGGAAGGGAGTAGAAAAAAGGTGAATATCCAAAGAATCTGGATTGTTTTCATCCTGTTGTTTGTATTCCTGTTGGCCGGATGCACAGGAACGGGAGGAGAGGGAGATATAGATCAGGCAGAAAAGAAAAAAATCAAAGAAAAAGCCATTCAGTATATCAAGGATACATACAATAAAGATTTTGAAGTATCCGAGGTAAGTAAGGACCGTTTCACAGGACAAACTTATACAGTCAGAGGGAATGTCAAAGATCAAAAGAACACTCAAGTATCCATTATTATGGAACCGAATGAAATCAGGGATACATACGTGGCAACATTATGGACGGAGGAATTGAAACCCAAAATCACGTCATTGGTTGAAAAACATTTTGATGTAAGGAAGATTGAACATATTGCATATTCAAATGGAACCGAAAAAGATAAGTATACCGGAGAAATACCATCTATTTTTACTATCTTGGAAAATGGAGGGGAGCCAGAATACGAGCTGGCTTTAGTGTTTAATATTTATGAACAAAATGGTCGATACGAGCAGGGAATCAAAAATTTCCTAAAAGCTTTGAAAGGGATGCATTTTAATGAAGTTGTGATGGAGATTTTTGTTTTAGAGGATAAATTTAAAACAACACCCGAGGGTACCAATGATAGTAATCATATTTTAAGCCGTTATAATATTTATTTTGAAGATATCCAAAAAGTAGATATCGATCATCACGATCTGGATCAATATAAGACAGTCATCAAAGAATAGAGAAACGGGGATGGGCAAAAGAAAATCATAGGATTTTCAGAATTCCCCTTCAGCAAGGGGACGCATCATGCAAAAGAGGTGAAAGGTTGCCAAAATGAAAACGATACATCATGGGAAACTCTTCTTATGCTTCATTTTGGTTGCATGTGTACTGGCCACACCAACTGCCTATGCAACCGGCGGCGGGAGTTTCGATGTTCCGCAGATCCATGAGGATTTCAACCAAGGAAAACCGGCTCCGGCTCCCAAGCCGACGGAGGAGCTGAACGTTGCCCCGTCCAAGCAGGAGAAAGGCTTCTTCAGCCAAGTGGGAGACTTTGTCTCCGGTTCTTGGAACAAATTAAAAAACGGGGTCTCCAACACTTGGAACAACCTGAAAAACGGCGCGAAAAAGACTTGGGACACCGCCGCATCCGCCACCAAGAAAGCGGCCCAAAAAGCCTGGGATTGGATGACCTCCACAGCAGGCAAAATCACTGGGGGAATTGTGCTTGGAATCACAGCCCTCACCGGATTGTTCAGTAAGTTTGGACACCAGATAAAAAATGGAGTTCAGCGGGCATATAGCAGTGTTCGACAGTCAATAGAAAATTGGTTATATCCCAATGGGACGTTAAAGGATCGTGAAGTGACTGATAGACAGTTGGCATTTGCATCAGATATGACTTATAAAGATGTAATCTCAGAGAAAAATATAGAAACTTATCTTGGTGAAGATTGGTCAGAAGATAAAAGCTTAAGTCTTGACTTGTCTAATGGGCTACAAGCTCATGTGTTTGTTAACTCCACCACAAAAGAAATGATTATTGCTTTCCGGGGCACAGAACCTGATCGGTGGCAAGATATTGTAATCGGTGATGGGCCCATTGCTTTGGGGAATGATAGTAGTTTGGTTAATTCACAAGTAAATAAGGCACGCATTTTTGTGAAAGAACAGATTTTAAGTAATGAAAAGTATAAGCATTATAAAAAGACCATTACGGGGCATTCTTTAGGAGGATATTTAGCTGCTGATTGTGCAGCCAGATATAAAATTCCAGCAGTCACTTTTAATGCCCCGGGAAACAACCTGTTCCCAAATGTGAATGGGAGTACTTTGCTTGGATCTTTAGGTGGTCCTAAAGGGGCTGCTGTGTTAACTGCTGGAAGTTATGTGATAAATCTTACAGATCCTCATGTACAAGTGGATATTATTAAAGAGTCCACAGGCGCATATGATAAACTGATTCGCAACTATCGTTTTAATGATGATGTAGTGGGATCGGTTGGCTATCGACTGGGAGAAACTTATGATATTGATAAAGCCGGTAAAGTAACGTTGGATGAGGGACTAGATAACAAATTAAATATCAATGTTTTTTCGGGAAGTCATGGCATTTCTAATTTCACAACCGGGTACGATGAAGATACAAAGGAAAAATTAGATACACCCATTCCAAATTTATATGAGAAAAATAATGGAAATATTGCCCCAAGGGAGTGAATTCGGTTGAGAGGAAAGTGGATACCAATCATTTGTGTTTGTGTCATTGTTATGATGCTGACCGGTTGTCAAACAAATTCCGTTGATACATTACCAAAGGAAGAGGGAAAGCAAATGAGTCAAGAGGAAAAAAAACAACTGAAGGATAAAGCTGTTCAGCATATTAAAAGTACATACAATAAAGAGTTTGTTGTAACAAAAGTGGAGTGTGTTCGAGAGTTTAATTCCAATTGTTTTATAACGGGAAATGTGAAAGATGAGAACAATACAGAAATAACTGTTTATTGGATGCCTCCAGAGATAAAAGATGATTATGTGCTTGTGAAATGGGATCAGGAGTTAGAACCAAAAATCAAGGAAATTTCAAATAAACACTTTGAAATAAAGAGAATCGAAACTATCTCTTATACCAATGGGACAAAAACGAATAAATATACCGGAGAGATTCCATCCGTGTATGAAGTGCTGAAAAACGGGGGAGATAAGGATTATTTGTTTAAATGGACTGGAGAAATTTATAAAAACGGAGGGAAGTATGAACAATCAATAAAAAACTTTTTAGAGGAAATCGAAGAAATGAATTTTAATAGGGTACGAGTAACGATTTATGTTTATGATGATCAATTAAAAACATCGACAACAAAAGAAGATGAAGGAAAATACTTATTATACGAATATGTAATTTCGATTGATGATATTCAAAAAGCGGAAATTGATTCAATAAATTTGAATCAATATAAAACTGTATACTGATTTAGATGAATATGGGGATGGGCAAGAAAGATATTGGCCCATCCCTAAATTTATGGCTAAGTCAATGGGACAGCGGAATTTATATAATGATCTTAACAATTGTTTGATGATAGGAAGGGAGTAGAAAAAAGGTGAATATCCAAAGAAGCTGGATTGTTTTCATCCTGTTGTTTGTATTCCTGTTGGCCGGATGCACAGGCACAGGAGGCATGAGGGACATGGATTGGTCAGAAGAGAAAAAAATCAAAGAAAAAGCCATTCAGTATATCAAGGATACATACAATAAAGATTTTAAAGTATCCGATGTAAGTAAGGACCGTTTCACAGGACAAACTTATACAGTCAGAGGGAATGTCAAAGATCAAAAGAACACTCAAGTATCCGTTATTATGGAACCGAATGAAATCAGGGATACATATGTTGAGACATTATGGACGGAAGAATTAACTCCAAAAATTACGTCGTTGGTCAAAAAGGATTTTGATGTGAGAAGGATCGAGAATATTGGCTTTTCAGATGGGACGAAAAAAGATAAGTATACAGGGAAAATTCCTTCAGTGTTTGAAGTTTTGAAAAATGGAGTTGATCCGGAATATAAGCTAAATGTGAC